>NZ_JBICMM010000040.1:0-127297 GCF_043106425.1 Pseudomonas sp. FYR_2 | reverse complement strand
CGTCGCCTTTGAGATCACGCTATCCCTGTGGGAGCGGGCTTGCCCGCGAAGGGGCCGGTACAGGCGACATATCATTTTCATCACTGCGCTACGTCAGCCAAGGAACACATTCGGGTTCACACCGAAGCGGTCGGCCAGCGCCCGGATCTGGCGAACGTTGAGTTTGCGCTTGCCCGACAACAGCTGGGAGACGGTCGACTGGCTGCCGATCTCGGGAAGGTCGCGTTGGCTGACCCCGTGCTCTTCCATGATGGAACGCAGCACTTCGACGCCGGTAGCTTCGGGGATGGGAAAGTGCTTTTTATCGAAATCGCTGATCAGGTTGGCCATGCACTGCACCAAGCCATCCAGCGGGTGCCCTTCGTCATAACCGGTGATCTCTTGCAGCTCGTCAAGCGCAGCCACCAGCGTGTCGTAAGCAGCCTCGTCTTTCGGTGTACTGAGCAGAGGCGCCACGAAGGCCCAGTGGTCGACGGCAGTTTTTACCAGAGCATTCATAGTCAATCCTTCCACTTGTCTTTGTCGTATTCGGCGTGGCTGAGTACGTACTTTATGTAGACCTGCTGCGTGCTGTAAGACACCCCGGCTATCAGCCTGATCTTGTTGCCGCCGATGTCGAACACATGAAACCGTCCGACCAGGTCCACTGCAGGAAACAAGGCTTTCATTTGCGAGAAATTGCCAGGGGTTTCCTGGCTTATTCGCTTGTACCAGCTCTCCAGCGCCGTAGCAGACTGGGGCCATTTGGCCACCGCCTCAACGATGCGCTTGTGTGTCACCACACGCATGCAAACCCCTTGATTCGCTTTTGCAATATAGCAAAGGCTACCGTCGATTTTTGGCGATTGCAAATCCGAATACAAGAGGGCGGGTGTCGCCCGGTGACGACCGGTTGTTCCAGTAGCCGACGGCAGTTGTGATTCGCCTTGAGGGCCTCTTCGCGGGTAGACCCGTTCCTACAGGTACTGCGTAGCATTTGAGATCACGCTATCCCTGTAGGAGCGGGTTTACCCGCGAAGAGGCCGGTACAGGCAACGCAATAGCCCAGCACTGCGCCATCCCTTTACGTTAACGTCACCATATGCCACCTTCTACCCCAGCCTGATGACGGCCAGGGATTTCTCCCGCACACTGCGGAAAATTCCCAAGCCCGTTCCCCGCCAATTTCGCGGGGTACAGCCGGAGTAGAAAATGGCGCGACAACTCATAACAAACGCCCAAGACCCGCTGCACGAATCCCGACAGGCCCGCCTGAAGCTGGCCAGCGAAGGCGAGCTGCCGTTGGGCATGCTGCGCGACGAAATCGACGCCTCCTGGCGGCGCAGCCTGGGCCATGGCCTGGATTGCCTGCAAGGCGAGCAGGTTGGCCTGGGCCTGGAGCAGGGCCATGACCTGCGCATGCTGCTGGAGCGCAACCGGCTGCTGGTCGACGCCGTTACCCCCGAACTGGACTACCTGGTCGCTCGTCAGGGCAAGTCGGGCATCGTCATCCTTGGCGACGCCAAGGCCAATGTGCTGGCCATCGAAGGCCAGACCCACGTGCTCGGCCGCGAGGGCCTGCGCGACCTGCACCCGGGCAGTTGCTGGAGCGAGTCGCTGCGCGGCACCAATGCCATCGGCACGGCCGTGGTTGAAGGCCGGCCCACGCTGATCAACTGTGGCGAACACTACCTCGACCGCCTCAGCCCGTTCTCCTGCACGTCCGTGCCCCTGCGTGACCCGCGTGGCGAAGTGATCGGTGTGCTCGATATCACCCGCGAAGGGGTAATGGCGCAACCGCAGGACAGCCTGACCACGCTGATGCTGGCCGCCGGCAACATCGAAAGCCGCATGTTCGGCCTGTGCCACCCCGAGCAACTGGTACTGGCCTTCCACAGCCGACCGCAATACCTCAATAGCGCTTGGCACGGCCTGCTGGCGCTGAGCCTGGACGGTGAAGTGCTGGCGGCCAACGACAGTGCCTGCCAGTTGTTGCAGGTGCCGCGCCATGAGCTGATTGGCCGGCGCAGCACTGAATTGCTCGGCGAGCGTTCACCTGCATTTATTGCGCGCCTGTGGCAGGGTGGCGTGAGCAGTGTGCAGACGGCCAAGGGCGAGTTCTACTTCCGTGCCCTGCAGCTGCCGCGCCATGGTCGGGTCAATGGCAGCGCGCCGGCCAGCAAGCCGACGCTGAGCAAGCAGTCGCCGGCGCTCGACGCCCTGGCCGGTGGCGACCCACGGCTGGCGCGCAATCTGCGCATGGCCCGGCAGGGGCTGGGCAATGGCCTGCCGGTATTGCTGCTGGGCGAGACCGGTACCGGCAAGGAAGTGGTCGCCCGGGCTCTGCACCAAGCCAGCCCGCGGGCCGACAAACCGTTTGTGGCCGTCAACTGCGCAGCCATCCCCGAAGGCTTGATCGAGTCCGAGCTGTTCGGCTATCGCGAGGGCGCGTTCACGGGATCGCGCCGAGGCGGCATGGTCGGGCGGCTGATGCAGGCCCATGGTGGCACGCTGTTCCTTGACGAAATCGGCGACATGCCGCTGGCCTTGCAAGCACGCCTGCTGCGGGTATTGCAGGAGCGGCGGGTGGCGCCGTTGGGGGCGGGCGACGAACAGGACATCGATGTGGCGCTGATTTGCGCGACCCACCGCGACCTCAAACGCCTTGTGCAAGAGCAGCACTTTCGCGAAGACCTGTACTACCGGGTCAACGGTGTGTCGCTGCGCTTGCCGGCGCTGCGCGAGCGTGATGATCTGGCCGCGATCATCCAGGGCCTGCTGGACAAGGCCGATGTTCGTGGCGTGACCCTCGACCCGGCGTTGACTACATTGCTTGAAGGCTTCGACTGGCCGGGCAACATTCGCCAACTGGAAATGGTAGTACGCACGGCGCTGGCCATGCGCGAGGACGGCGAGCAGGTGTTGACTCTGGACCACCTCACTGACTGCCTGCTGGACGAACTGGCCAGCGGCACGGCGCCCTCTGGCAGCCTCAAGGACAACGAACTGGAATTGATTCGCGGTGCGCTGGCGCGCCATCAGGGTAACGTGTCGGCCGCCGCCGAGGCCCTGGGCATCAGCCGGGCAACGTTGTACCGCAAGCTCAAACAGTTGCGCGGCTGACGTAGGGGAGCTGTTTTATAGGCTCAAAACTATCATTTTTATCAGTGCCGGGCTCTTAATTGAACGTGGATAATCCAGAACTAAAGCTGTTAATTTGAAAGTGCTCCCTCCCTGATTCTGGAGCTCACGCTACGATAGAGGACGTGCTGATGTTAGAAGTCACGAACAATGGTTGTTATTCGCAGAAGAATTTATCCCGTGGGCCTGGTGTGAGCATGCACGTACTGCCTCAGGCGTATGGCCCGTATGGCTATAGTTTTGTTGGGTCCAGTTTGATGAGCTCGCTTGGTTTTAATGGTCAGTACTTGAGTCATGTGGCGGGGTTGTATTTGTTGGGGAATGGGTATCGAGGGTACTCTTCAAAATTAATGCGCTTCAGTGGTCCGGACTCAATGTCTCCTTTTCAGCGTGGTGGTATTAATTCGTACGCGTATTGTCAGGGTGATCCAATTAACTTGCAGGATCCGAGTGGGCGTTATCCAACGGCGGTAGCACCTCCGCCACGAGGCTCGAATTATGTATTGAATTCAGGGTTGTCCAAGCGCAGATTGCTTGGACGGCAAAGATCTGGATCTATGGAGTCACTGATAAGTAGGCCTATGAGTGGAGAGGTGCCTGAGGGGTGGGATTTAATAGGCTACCATGGAAGCTCACGCGCGAACGCGCCTAGTTTGGAAGGAGTATTGAAACCCAAACATTCTGGTACTTTTGCAGGTCAAAAGCTCGGCAAGGGTTTTTATCTTGCTCCGAGTGCTAATAACGCCGCTTCATATGCTTGGCAGCATGAGAAAATTGGTCAGCAGCCGCAGTTGTATGAAGTATATGTTGAGAATGCTAATCGATTGAGGTCAGGGAGAGATTATTCGATGAATTTGCGAGGGATGGAGCATAAGGACTTTTTCAGATTTGCAAGGCACTTTGGTGTTATGGATACACTTTTCCCCGATTCATTGGAAGTGGTAATTAGGCCTCGGGTGTACTTTCAAGTTGAAGTGCGTATGGCTCAGTTGCGGGATAAGGTTGTGTATCCAAGGTCACATGAGGCTCCATTCTGAATCTTAGAGAAAAACCACATTGTAAAGGTTTCGAAGTGAGGCGGTTTCTATGGCTTGCCGTACGTGATGGTGCATTAGTTTTTGGAGTGATCTCTTGCATTGTACTCTGAAGCTAAGTGTTGGTTGTCTTGTTCTCTGCGCTCAGTACACAAAGAGGTTCGCACTTGATGGGCCCATTGTTCGCAAAGCTGGTGGACTCCAGCGACCCTGTACTCATGCGCCAGGCATTGGCCTGGCTGTATGGTTTCGTGCGCCCGCACCGGCGCGCCATCGGCCTGCTGCTGGGCCTGTCGCTGGGCGCCTCGCTGCTGGCGCTGGCGCAGCCCTGGCTGGTCAAGACGCTGATCGACGAGGGGCTGCTGGCCAAGGATTACCAGACGCTCTGGCACATGGCGGCGATCATGATCGGTGCAGGCCTGCTGGGCACGGTGCTGGCCGGGGTAAACCGCTACCTGCATACGCGCCTGTCGGGGCGCATCCTGTTCGCCCTGCGCGATGACCTTTACCGCCACCTGCAGCAGTTGTCGCCAACGTTCTACGGGCGGCGGCGCATGGGCGACATCCTTTCGCGGCTGGACGGCGACGTGGCGGAGATCCAGCGCTTTGCCGTGGACTCACTGTTCTCGGCGGTGTCGGCGGTGATCGGCCTGGTGGGGGCGGTGGCGCTGATGCTGATGCTGTCGTGGCAACTGTCGTTGCTGTTGGCGCTGTTGGTGCCGATCGAAGTGCTGTGGCTGCGCTGGATGCGGCGCAAGGTGGAGCGCGAAGTGCGCAACCTGCGTGAGCGTTCGGCGGATGTGTCGTCGTTCCTGGTCGAGACCTTGCCGGCGATGAAGTTCATTCAGGCGTCCGGCCAGCAAGGCCGCGAGGCAGGGCGCCTGGACCAGCTGGGGCAGGGCTACATGAGCCAGTTGCTCAAGGTGCAGGTGACTGAATTCTTCACTCAGGCCATCCCCGGCACACTGACTTCGTGGTGCCGTGCCTGCGCCTTTCTGGTCGGCGGCTGGTGGGTGATCCAGGGCACCTGGCAGTTGGGCGCGCTGATCGCTTTTTCCACCTACATGGGCATGGCAGTAGGCCCGGTGCAGAGCCTGCTGGGCCTGTATGTCGCGGTACAGCGCATGGCCGTGAGCCTGGGGCGGGTGATGGAGCTGAAGCAGGAACCTGTGGCCGTGCGCCCGGTGAGCAACCCGAAGCCGATACCCGATGGCCCCGGTGAGCTGCGCCTTGAAGGCCTGAGTTTTGCCCATGAAGGGCGCCACGGTGCCGTACTGAGCAACGTGCAGGTGTGTGTGCCGGGTGGCCTGAAGGTGGCCATCAGCGGTGCCTCGGGCGTGGGCAAGTCGACCCTGATCGACCTGTTGCAGCGCTTCTACGACCCGGACGCCGGGCGCATCCTGCTGGATGGCACCGACCTGCGTGACCTGGACCTGGCCGGGTTGCGCCGGCGCATTGCGGTGGTCAGCCAGGACATCGTGCTGTTCCGTGGCACCCTGGCGCAGAACCTTGCCTATGGTGTGCCTGAAGCCAGCCGTGCAGAGCTGGAACGGGTAGTGCGCCTGGCGCGGCTGGACAGCCTGGTCGAAAGCCTGCCACTGGGCCTGGATGGCCTGCTGGGCGAACGTGGCCAGCAGTTGTCCGGCGGGCAGAAACAACGCATCGCCATCGCCCGGGCAGTGTTGCAGGCCCCGGCGATATTGGTACTGGACGAAGCAACGTCCGCAGTGGACGAAGCCACCGAGCGCGAAGTGATCGCGGCCATCGACCAGCTTTTCGCTGGCCGCACGCGCATCCTGATCAGCCACCGAGCTTCGACACTGGCCGATGCCGACCTGCACTTGCAACTGCATGATGGCCAGTTGCAGGTGCTGGCGCAGGAGGCAATCAAACATGGGCACTGACGTGCGTTTTGGCATCATCGACAGCGGCTGCTCGCCGGAGCAGGTCAACGGTTTGCTTGCTGCCCGCCGTTTCTGGCTGGAAGACGGCCAGTTGCGTGAAGGAGAGCTGCAGCCCGACCAGCTGGGGCATGGCAGCGCGGTGCTTGCCGGCGTGCAGCGTGAGGCTGGGCAGGTGCCGCTGCTGGTGGCCCAGGTGTTCAGCGCCCAGGCCAGCACCAGCGCCTTGCAGGTGGCTGCCGCGCTGCTGTGGCTGGTGGAGGCGGGGGCTACCTTGGTCAATCTTAGCCTTGGCCTGCAGCAGGACCGCCCTGTGCTGCACCAGGCTTGCGCCGAAGCGTTGGCAGCGGGTGTGCTGTTGTGCGCATCCAGCCCGGCGCAAGGCGGGGCAGTGTTCCCGGCCAGCTACTGCGGGGTGATCCGGGTGACCGGCGATGCCCGCTGCGCGCCGGGCGAGTGGTCGTGGCTGGGTACGCGGCAGGCGGACTTTGGCGGTTACGTGGGCACGGGCGACAGGGCGGGCGCGAGCCTGGGCTGCGCGGCCTTGAGCGGAAGGATTGCAGCGTTGTTGCGCGACGAGCCGGGCATGGGTCGCCAGCAGGTTTACGACTGGCTGCGCAGCAATGCGGCGTATACCGGCCCCGAGCGACGAGGTGTTGGCCATGCCTGAACCGCGCATTGTGGTGCTGGGTGCTGGCCCGGCGGGTGCTGCCACGGCCATTGGCTTGCGGCGGCTGGGCTACTCCGTGACGATGGTGTCGGAGTGGCGCCGTTTCGCGGCAGTCGAAGGGGTTTCGCAGCGGGTGCTGGAGGGCTTGCGACATGCAGGCCTTGGCGGGGCCTTGAGCCAGGCGGCCATGCCGGCTACCCGGCAGGTGCACTGGAATGGCCAGCACCTGCAAATGAACCAGGAGTTCTTGCTGGATCGACAGCGTTTTGACCGGGCGCTGCGCGACGACCTTCAGCGTGCCGGCGTGAGTGTGGTCGAGGGCCGGGTGCGCGAGGTTGTGCACGAGGGCGGTCATCATGTGCGCCTGGACGATGGGCAGGTGCTGATGGTTGATTTCCTCGTCGAGGCCCGAGGCCGTCAGGCACCGCTGGCCCCGGATCGCCTGCGTGGGCCGGAAACGGTTAGCCTGCTTAACGTGTGGCAGGGTAGCCCGGGGGCGCCTGCGTCGGCGGTGGAAAGCCTGGAGGATGGCTGGGCGTGGATGGCGCGGTTGGAGGATGGCCGCTGTTACTGGCAAGTCACCCTTGACGCGGCCGGGCTGCCGGGCAAGGCCGGCTTGGCGGATTACTGCCTGGCGCGGCGGGCCTGCAGCGCGCTGGTTGCCGAGTTGTTTGATGCCCAGGCGCTGGTTCCGGCACAGGTGCATGCACGCAGCAGCACTGCAATTCTGGCCGGCGAATGTGTCGGGCAGGACTGGATACGGGTCGGCGATGCGGCGATGGCCGTTGATCCCCTGTCGGGCAACGGGATTTTCCAGTCACTGTCTTCGGCGTTGCAGGCGCCGGTGGTGATCAATACGTTGTTGCGCAAGCCCGAGCGCTCGGGGCTGGCGCGGCAGTTTCACCAGCAGCGGGTCGAGCAGCTGTTCTTGCGCTTTGCCCGGATCGGGCGGGATTTCTATGGGCAGGAGCAGGGGCGCGCAGGGCAGCCGTTTTGGGCTCGGCGGCAAGGTTGGCCGGATGCGCAGCCGTTGCATAGGCCTGCGGATTGGAAAACGGTGCGGGTCGAGCGGCGGCCTGTACTGCGTGATGGGTGGGTGGATGAGGCTGAGGTGGTGGTGACGGCGGATCAGCCGTTGGGGGTTTGGCATTTGCAGGGGGTGGAGTTGGCGCCTGTCGTGCAGAAGCTACAGGGCGGGCAAGCACTTGAGGCAGTGTTGCCAGGTCTTGCGGATGAACAGCAGAAGATGGTGCGGCGCTGGCTGCTGGAGCAAGGTTTTGCTTGAGATCGCCGGGGCCGCTTTGCGGCCCTATCGCAGGCAAGCCAGCTCCCACAGGTTTTGTGCAAGGCTCAGGCTCTGTGCAAGGCCCTGGTCTTGTCCAAGAGCTCAGGCTCTGAGCAAGGCTCAGGTCTTGTGCTGACCTGTGGGAGCTGGCTTGCCGGCGATAGGGCCCTTGAGTCAGAAGAAGGTCCCCACAATCAACTGCATGTAGGCCCCGGTATCCCGCCCGCCCAGTTGTGTGCCGCCATTATCCGCACTACGCTCCGGCTTGTAGAAGCCCACCAGCGGGCTGATCAGCAGGTGGTCATTGACCATCCATTCCACATACAGGTCCAGCTCCCGTCCGCCCAAGTTGCCCTGGTCGGTGTCCAGCGTGTCGAAGTCGAAGTACAGTGCGCCCACGGTCAGGTTGTCCCGTAGCTTGCCCTTCAGCGCTACGTGGTGTACCTGGCTGTTCTTGTTGAACGGCCCGGCATAGTTGGCCGCCACTTCACCCTGGAACCAGGTGCCATAGCCCCGGCTCAGGCCATAGAACAGCGGGTCGAAACCTTCGGAAAAGCGGCTGTAGCGGTAGGTCGCGGTGGGCGACCAGGGTAGCTCGGAGAACGTCCAGTTGCCCTCCAGATACCAGGCATTCTCGCGTCCACCGGTCTTGTCCTGGGTCACGTATTCGGCGGCCAGCTCCAGGTCTTTCACGCCCAGGTTACCGCGCCCGCGCAGGCTGGCGGTGTCCATGCCGTCGCGGTGCTCCAGGCCCATGATCTGCGCGTAGCGCTGGTCAACGTCCTGCCCGCGTATCCAGCTGACGCCCACGGTGCCAGCGTCGGCGACGTGTTCAAGGTTGGCTACTGCCAGCGACGTGTCGGCCTGGTAGTGGTTGTCGGACTTAAGCCACATCAGGTCACCGCGCCAGCCTTGTTTGCCGCCCAGGCGCAAGACTGCGGTGCGGTCGAAGGCCTTACGGGCGGCCAGGTAGTAGGCGCCGCCACGGTTGAAGTTGGCGCCCAGGTCGACCTTGCCCAGGTTCACCGGGTCGCCCTGGATCAGGAACCCGTCGCCCAGTGTCACCACCTGGCGGCCACCGGAAATGTCCACGCCGTGTTCACCCAGGGCCGGGAAAAGGTTGGCCGAGCGCCAGCCCAGGTACAGGTCTTCGATGGCGGTGCGGCGTTCGTCGCCGAGGGTCAGGCCGGCGGCATCGCCGTCGCCCCAGGTGGCGGAGCTGAGCAGGTTGAACGCGCCGTAGAGTGCGCCGGCATCGGGCAGGGCCTGGCTGCCGCTGAGGCCGTATTTGATGTAGCCCTCCTGCCAGGCGGTGCTGCCGGGCTGGCGGTTGCCGGCCTGGTTGAAGCTTTCGTCGCTGTGGAAGACGCCAAACAGGGCTTCAAGGTCGGCGTTGAGGGTGGTGCCGTTGTGGTTGTACAGCTCGTGGGCTTGGCTGGCGGGTGCGGTTAACAGCAGGGCCAAAGTGCAGGCGAGTGTGTGCCTCATGGGTGTGCTCCAGGGTTTTTTATTGTTGTTTTTGTGTTGCCTGGGCCGGCCACTTCGCGGGCAAGCCCGCTCCCACAGAGTCCCCACAGATTTCAGGCTTGTGGTTATCCTGTGGGAGCTGGCTTGCCGGCGATAGGGTCGGTACAGGCAAAAGGTCAGAGCTTGATCAACACCGATTTGAGTTCGGTGTAATGCTCGATGGCAGCGGCCCCCATCTCACGGCCAACGCCAGACATCTTGTACCCCCCAAACGGCAACGCCGGGTCCAGCGCACTGTGGCAGTTGACCCAGACTGACCCCGACTTGATACGCGGGATCATCCGGTGCACCGCTGCCAGGTCGTTGGACCAGATGCTCGCGCCCAGGCCGTAGGGGTTGTCGTTGGCCATGCCGATCACTTCGTCGATATCATCGAACGGCATCGCCACCAGCACCGGCCCGAAGATTTCTTCCTGCACCAGGCGGTGGCGCTGGTCGACATCGACAATCACCGTCGGCTTGACGAAGTAGCCTGGGCCAAAGCTTTCGCCACCGCAGGCGATGGTCGCGCCCAATTCGCGACCCAGCTCGATGTAGCCGGTGACGCGGTCCTGCTGTTTGGCTGAAATCAGCGGCCCCATTTGCACGGCCGGGTCCAGGCCGCTGCCCAGTTTCATGCCATTGGCGATGCCGGCGATGTCGGCCACCACGTTGTCGAAGTGCTTGCGGTGTACATACAGGCGCGAGCCGGCGCAGCACACCTGGCCCTGGTTGAAGAAGATCGCCGTGGCCGCACCCGCAGCCGCTTCCTGCAGGTTGGCGTCGGGCATGACGATGGTTGGCGATTTGCCGCCGAGCTCCAGGGTGACGCGGGTCATGTTGTCCATGGCCGCCTTGCCGATCAGCTTGCCGACTTCGGTAGAGCCGGTGAAGGTCAGCTTGTCCACGCCGGGGTGGCGGCTGAGCGCGGCACCGGCATTAAGGCCGGTACCGGTGATCACGTTGAACACGCCCGCCGGGTAACCGGCTTCATCGACCAGTTCAGCCAGTTTGAGCACGCTCAACGGGGTTTCATCTGCAGGTTTGAGCACCACGGTGCAGCCGGTGGCCAGGGCCGGACCGAGCTTCCAGCAAGCCAGCAGCAGCGGGAAGTTCCAGGCGACGATGGCGCCTACCACGCCGACGGCCTCACGGCGCACGAAGCCGTGGAACTGGTCGTTGGGCATCAACGGCATGGAGGCGTCGACGGTGCTACCCTCGATCTTGGTGGCCCAGCCGGCCATGTAGCGCAAAAAGTCGATGGCCAACTGCACGTCCATCACCTGAGCCACGGCGGCGCTCTTGCCGTTGTTCAGGCACTCCAGCTCGGCCAGCTGGCGGGCGTCGCGCTCCATCAGGTCGGCCAGACGCCACAGCAGGTTTTGCCGTTCACGCGGGCGCAGGCGGCTCCACGGCGAGCCGTCGAAGGCCTGGCGTGCAGCGCGCACGGCGCGGTCAACGTCTTCGGCCTCGGCGGCGGGCACTTCACCCAGCACTTCGCCAGTGGCCGGATTACGGAACGACAGGGTGCGACCGCTGGCGGCGTCCTGCCAGTCGGCGCCGATGCGCATCTTCAGCTTGCGTTCGAGAAAGGCGCGGGTGGCGGGCAGGATGGGCAGTTCGGAAAGCATAGGGCTGTGCCTCTTGTCATTGGGTGTGACGGGCTCAGGCGCAATGGCCGTGCCAAGGTGGGCAAATGGCCGCAAAGTGTTGAAGGCGTTGGGTTTTGCCAGGGTGCAAGGTTGTGATTGCAGGCGTGCGCTGTTGCACATTGAGACGGCGTGAGACGGTGGTGAAACAAAAGCTGTGTCGGCCTCTTCGCGGGCAAGCCCGCGACGGCCTGCACGGCAGGCCCCTGTCTCAGGATGAAACACCCTGTCGCGAAATGGCACGCTGCAATTGGCCATCCCTGCGGGCATTGAAACCAGGAAAACGGCCTAAAAGCCTGAAAGAAAACGTTTTTACGACACCTGGCACAGTTCCTGTATCACAACCGTCACATGCACACCTGCTGTACCAAAGCGTGCGAAAAACGATAAGAACAACAACCGTGGAGGTCTGACCTTGAAGACGACTCGACTCCGGCTGCATGCGGGCAAACTGGCGCTGGTCGCCGCCGCGCTGCTGAGCACCCAGGCCATGGCGGCCGAGCAGGGCCCGAGCCTGTTGCAGAACAAGTGCATGGGGTGCCATATCCCCGAAGGCAACGATACCTACAGCCGCATCAGCCACCAGCGTAAAACGCCGGAAGGCTGGCTGATGAGTATCGCCCGCATGCAGGTAATGCATGGCCTGCAGATCAGCGACGACGATCGTCGCACGCTGGTCAAGTACCTGGCCGACAAGCAGGGCCTGGCGCCCAGCGAAACCGAGGGTGTGCGCTACGCCATGGAACGCCGGCTGAACACCGTCGAGCACTTCGATACCCAACTCAGCGAAACCTGTGGCCGTTGTCACTCCGGTGCCCGCGTCGCCTTGCAGCGCCGCCCGGCCAAGGAATGGGAGCACCTGGTCAACTTCCACCTCGGCCAATGGCCGTCCCTCGAATACCAGGCCCAGGCGCGTGACCGCGACTGGCTGCCGATTGCCCTGCAACAGGTGGTGCCGGAACTTGCCAAGCGTTATCCGCTGGACAACCCGGCCTGGGCCGAGTGGCAGAAGGCCAAGCCGAATGCCGATGTGCTGCCGGGGCAATGGGCCTTCAGCGGGCACATGCTGGCCAAGGGCGATGTGCGCGGAGTGATGAGCGTTACGGCTGACCAGGGCGACACCTTCAAGGTGGAGGTCAAGGGCGCTTATGCCGATGGCACGCCGTTCAACGGCAGTGGCACGACAATCCTGTACAACGGCTATGAGTGGCGCGGCAACGTCAAGGTGGGCGACGCCAACCTGCGTCAGGTGTTCGCGGCACTGGATGGCGAAATGAAAGGCCGCATGTTCGAGGCCGAGCACGATGAACGTGGCCTGGACTTCACTGCGGTGAAGGAAGGCAACGCACGCCTGCTTGCCGTACAGCCGGCATTCATCAAGGCAGGCGGCGAAAGCGAGATCACCTTGGTAGGCAGCGGCCTGGACGGCAAGCCCGACCTGGGCGCCGGGGTGGAAGTGACCGAAGTGTTGGAGCAAACCCCCACCCTGGTGCGAGTCAAGGCCCGCGCAGCCGCCGATGCCAAGCCTGGCCAGCGCGAGGTTGCAGTGGGCGCGCTCAAAGGTGCAAACCTGGCGGTATACGACAAGGTCGAGGAAGTGAAGGTCGTGCCGGCATTCTCCATTGCCCGCATTGGCGAGAACGGTGCTTCGGTACCGAAAGTGCAGGGCCGTTTCGAAGCCGAGGCCTGGGGTAAAGACGCCAGCGGCCAGCCACTGCGCATCGGCTACCTGCCAGCCACCTGGAAAGTCGAGCCGTTCAACGAACGTGCGGTCGAGGATGAGGACGTCAAGTTCGCCGGCAAGATGCAGGCCGATGGCGTGTTCGTGCCCGGCGGTGCCGGCCCCAACCCTGAGCGCAAGATGATGACCAACAACGCTGGCAACCTGAAGGTCATCGCCACCCTGGCCGACGGTGGCCAGACTGGCGAAGGGCACATGATCGTCACCGTTCAGCGCTGGAACAACCCGCCGCTGCCGTAACGGCAGGGCGCAACGGTTTTCCAACGGATCGATTATCGGGAGGTCGCCATGGGCGCACTACTGAACCTGGTCGAACGCAACCTGCATGAAGTGCAGGTTGATGCCGACCGCATGCTGTTCCATATACCCAGCAGTTCGCTGTTTGCCACAGATGCCGTGACCGGCAGCATCATCGACGCCTTGCGCCAGCAAGGTTGTTCGGCCGAGGAGCTGATGCAGCGCCTGGGCCAGCAGTTTGCCGGCGACGATATCCAGGACACCCTGCGCGAGCTGATCGCGCTGGAGCTGGTCAGCGACGGCTCGCCGCTGACCCCGGAAATCGCCCTCAGGCAGGTCGAGCGCACCGCGCTGAATACCGTGGTGCTGAACGTCAACACCGGCTGCAACCTCAGTTGCACCTATTGCTACAAGGAAGACCTGGACAAACCGTCCGCCGGCAAGAAGATGAGCACCGCCACCGCCGAAGCCTCGGTGGAGATGCTGCTCAAGGAATCGCCCAACGAGGAGCGCTACAGCGTGGTGTTCTTCGGTGGCGAGCCCTTGTCCAACCGGCCGTTGATCGAGCATATGGTGGCTTACTGCGAGCGGCGTTTCGCCGAGGCGGGCAAGGCGGTGGAGTTCATCATGACCACCAACGCCACGTTGTTGACCGAAGAGATCATCGACTGGCTCAATGCCCACCGCTTCGGCTTGTCGATCAGTATCGACGGCCCCAAGACCGTGCACGACCGCAACCGCATCACCGTGGGCGGGCAGGGCACCTATGACGTGGTGCGGCGCAAGGCCGACCTGTTGCTGTCGCGCTACACCAGCCGCCCGGTGGGCGCGCGGGTCACGCTGACCCGTGGCATCACCGACGTCGAGACCATCTGGAACCACCTGTTCAACGAAATGGGCTTCGCCGAAGTCGGCTTTGCCCCGGTCACCTCGGGCGACATGGCCGACTTCAACCTCACTGGCGAAGAGCTGGTGCAAGTGTTCGCCAATATGAAAGCGCTGGGCCGCAAGTACCTGGAGGCCGCGCTGGAACACCGCAACATCGGGTTCTCCAACCTCCACCAGCTGATTACCGACATCCACGAAGGCCACAAGAAGGCGCTGCCGTGCGGTGCCGGGCTGAAGATGCTGGCGGTGGACCACGAAGGCGAGCTGAACCTGTGCCACCGCTTCACCGGCTCCAGCCTGCCGACCTTCGGCAACGTGCACCAGGGCGTGAAGCAGGCGCAGCTCAACGACTTCCTGTCGCAGCGCCTGGACCGCAGCAACACCGGCTGCGAGAGCTGCCGTATCCGCAACCTGTGCTCTGGCGGCTGCTACCACGAAAGCTATGCGCGCTACGGCGACCCGCAGCACCCGACGTATCACTACTGCGAACTGATGCGCGACTGGGTCGACTTCGGCATTGAAGTCTACAGCCGCATCATGGCCGCCAACCCGGCCTTCATCGATCGCTACATCACCCCGCGGAAGGCGCACTGACATGAAGCACTTGAAGCCCCTGAACAACAAGGCGCGTATCCTCGAACAGGCCGCTGCCGAAGACCGCGTCGAAGAAGTCATGGCCATGAGTGCAGTGGCCGGCTGTACGGCCACCACCGACCCGGGTTGGGAAGTGGACGCCTTTGGTGGCGTGAGCTCGCTGTGCCAGCCGATGGAAGCCGACCTGTATGGCTGCTCCGACCCTTGCTGGTGGCCGGCCCAGGTGCCGGACATGATGAGCACCTATCAGGACTGGAACGCCCAGGCCACCAACTCGGCGGATGACTGGCGCAACCTCGGCACTGTGTTCCCGAAAGACAAGTGACCGGCCCAACAAGAATGACAAGGGGAAACCGCATGAAAGCTGGACGCTGCGCGCCACTCGCGCTCACCATCGCCGCCATGGCGTGTACCGGCCTGGCACAGGCCGACGATACCGCGCCGGCACTGAAGGCTGGCCACGAATACATGATCGTGACCAACTACCCGAACAACCTGCATGTGGTCGATGTGGCCACTGATACGGTGTACAAGAGCTGCGTCATGCCCGACAAGTTCGGCCCCGGCACCGCAATGATGGCGCCGGACAACCGCACCGCCTACGTGTTGAACAACCACTACGGCGACATCTACGGCATCGACCTGGACACCTGCAAGAACACCTTCCACGCCAACCTGTCCAGTGTGGCGGGTGAAGTGGGCCGGTCGATGTACTCGTTCGCCATCAGCCCCGACGGCAAGGAAGTGTACGCCACGGTCAACCCGACCCAGATGCTGAACGACCACTACGTGGTCAAGCCGCCACGGCTGGAAGTGTTCAACACTGCCGATGGCTTGCAGGCCAAGCCAGTGCGTACCTTCCCGATGCCGCGTCAGGTTTACCTCATGCGCACCGCCGACGATGGCACCTTGTATTTTGCCGGGCCGGACATCTACAAGATGGACGTGAAGACCGGCAGGCATTCGGTGGCCTTGCCGCTGCGCAACTGGAACCGCAAAGGCTACAGCGCCCCGGACGTGCTGTACTTCTGGCCGCACCAGAACCCGCGCCACGAGTTCTCGATGCTGTACACCATTGCCAAGTTCAAGGACGCCAAGCAGGACCCGAACGAGGCCGAGCTGTTGTACGGCTACCTGAGCGTCGACCTGAAGACCGGCAAGACCCACACCCAGGAGTTTGCCGACCTGACCGAGTTGTATTTCACCGGCTTGCGTTCGCCCAAGGACCCGAACCAGATCTACGGCGTGCTCAACCGCCTGGCCAAGTACGACATCAAGCAGCGCAAGCTGATCAAGGCGGCTAATCTGGAGCACACCTATTACTGCGTCACGTTCGACAAGAAGGGCGACAAGCTGTACCTGGGCGGCACCTTCAACGACCTGGCGGTGTTCAACCCGGAGACGCTGGAGAAGGTGAAGAACATCAAGTTACCGGGTGGTGACATGTCGACCACGACGCCTCAGGTGTTCATCCGTTAAACCGGAGTTGCCTTCTTCGCGGGCTTGCCCGCGAAGAGGCCAGTACAAACACTATAAAAACAACAAGAGAACACCCATGCCCCAGCCAAGCTACTCCAAGGGTAACCAGGACAAAGCCCTGCTCAGCCAGTGCATCGGTGATGCCTTCGACACCACCGTCGCCCGCTTCCCCGATCGCGAAGCTTTAGTAGTCCGCCACCAAGCCTTGCGCTACACCTGGCGCCAACTGGCCGCTGCAGTCGACCAGCACGCCCGAGCCCTGATGGCCTTGGGCGTGCAACCCGGCGACCGCCTGGGCATCTGGGCACCCAACTGCGCCGAGTGGTGCATCACCCAGTTCGCCAGTGCCAAGGTCGGCGCGATCCTGGTCAATATCAACCCGGCCTACCGCTCCAGCGAGCTGGACTACGCCCTCGGCCAGTCCGGCTGCCGTTGGGTGATCTGCGCCGACGCGTTCAAGACCTCCGATTACCACGCCATGCTGCTGGGCCTGGTGCCGGGCCTGGGCACAGGCCAGCCGGGGGCGCTGATCTGCGAGCGCTTCCCGGAGCTGCGCGGCGTGGTCAGCCTGGCCACCGCACCACCACCAGGCTTTCTGGCCTGGCATGAATTGCAGGCCCGTGCCGATGCAATCAGCCGTGAGGCCCTGGCCGAGCGCCAGGCGCAACTGCACTGCGACGACCCAATCAACATCCAGTACACCTCGGGTACCACCGGGTTCCCCAAGGGCGCGACCCTCAGCCACAGCAACATCCTCAACAACGGGTACATGGTTGGCGAAAGCCTGGGCCTGACCGAGCACGACCGGCTGGTGGTGCCGGTGCCGCTTTACCACTGCTTCGGCATGGTCATGGCCAACCTTGGTTGCATGACCCACGGCAGCACCCTGATCTACCCCAACGATGCCTTCGACCCACTGGCCACGCTACGCGCTGTGGCAGAGGAAAAGGCGACCGCGCTGTATGGCGTGCCGACCATGTTCATCGCCGAACTGGACCACCCACAACGCGCGGAATTCGACCTGTCGAGCCTGCGCACCGGGATCATGGCCGGTGCCACCTGCCCGATCGAAGTGATGCGCCGGGTGATCGGCGAAATGCACATGGCCGAGGTGCAGATTGCCTACGGCATGACCGAGACCAGCCCGGTGTCATTGCAGACCGGGCCGGACGATGACCTGGAGCGCCGTGTGACCAGTGTCGGCCGCACCCAGCCACGGCTGGAGAACAAGGTGGTCGACGTTGACGGCAACACCGTTCCGCGTGGCGAGATAGGCGAGCTGTGTACCCGTGGCTACAGCGTGATGCTCGGTTACTGGAACAACCCCAAGGCCACCGCAGAAAGCATTGATGGTGAAGGCTGGATGCACACTGGCGACTTGGCGGTGATGGACGAGCAGGGCTATGTGCGCATTGTCGGGCGCAGCAAGGACATGATCATTCGTGGCGGCGAAAACATCTACCCGCGTGAGCTGGAAGAGTTCTTCTTCACCCACCCGGCGGTGGCCGATGTGCAGGTGATTGGCGTGCCATGCAGCAAGTATGGCGAAGAGATCGTGGCCTGGGTGCGGCTGCACCCGGGGCATACCGCCAGTGAGGATGAACTGCGTGAGTGGGCGAGGGTGCGGATTGCGCACTTCAAGGTGCCCCGGTATTTCCGCTTTGTCGACGAGTTTCCGATGACGGTGACGGGCAAGGTGCAGAAGTTCAGGATGCGTGAGATCAGTGTCGAGGAGTTGTCGGCCGGATGACTTACTGCCTGTTCCGGCCTGTTCGCGGGCTCGAACAGGCGGTAGATGACTTCAGCCTTGTAGCAACTCCGGACTGTTGAAATTGCTTAGCCGGGGATCACTGTCGGGACATTCCAACCCCTGAATCACATCGCGCAGCAAGGCCTTCTGCAAACTCCGCTCACCCGCTGCCCATGCCTGCTCCAGCAACGGCAGCACCCGCCGTGGCAGCACGCTGAACATCGGCTGCCAATACCCCCCTTGGCGCACCATCGCCGCACTGTCACTCGCCACCGCCAACCGCAGCAAATCCTCGATCAACACCCGGTCAACCTGCGGCGCATCGCACGCCAGCAGCACCACCCACTCATGCCGCGCCACCTTGAGCCCGGCAATCACCCCCGCCAACGGCCCCGGGAAGCCCGCCTCGGCATCGCCCACCAACTGGTCGGCATACGCCCGGTAGGCCTCCTGATTGCGGTTGCAGGAAATCACCAGATCATCGCTTAATGGCCGCACCACCCGCTGCACATGCGCCACCAGCGGTTCGCCCTTCCATTCGATCAGCCCCTTGTCACGGCCGCCCATGCGCTGGCCACGGCCGCCGGCAAGGATGAGGGTGGAGCAGGGGGGGATTGCATCAGGCATGAAAAAGGGCTCCGGGCAGTCATTGCCGGGAACCCTCCCATTTCACGCGGGGCTTGTCCAGTCAGCTTTCGCCGCCAACCGGTTGCGTGTCGGCGTTACGCGCCTGACGACGCCCAGCCAGCCGCATCACCACCACAAAGAACACCGGCACAAACACCACCGCCAAGGTGGCGCTGAGCATGCCGCCGATCACCCCGGTACCGATGGCCTGCTGGCTGGCCGAGCTGGCGCCGCTGGCGATGGCCAGCGGTACCACGCCGAGGATGAATGCCAGCGAGGTCATCACGATGGGGCGCAGGCGCAGGCGGGCGGCCTGCACCGCAGCGTCGACGGCATCCACGCCCTGGTCGACCAGGTGCTTGGCGAACTCGATGATCAGGATGGCGTTTTTCGCCGACAGACCGATCAGGGTAATCAGTCCAACCTTGAAGAACACGTCATTGGGCATGCCGCGCAGGGTCACGGCCAGCACCGCACCCAGTACGCCGAGGGGCACCACCAGCAGCACGGCGGTGGGAATCGACCAGCTTTCGTACAGCGCTGCCAGGCACAGGAATACCACCAGCAACGACAGCGCCATCAGCATCGGTGCCTGGCTGCCGGACAAGCGCTCCTGCAGCGACAGCCCCGTCCATTCCAGGCCGGCGCCAGGCGGCAACTGGGCGACCAGGCGCTCGACTTCCGCCATCGCCTCGCCCGAGCTGTAGCCTGCTGCCGGTTCGCCGGAAATCGACACCGCCGGGTAGCCGTTGTAACGGGTCAGCTGCACCGGCCCGCTGACCCACTTGGCCTGGACGAACGCGCCCAGTGGCACCATCTTGCCGCTGTTATTGCGCACGTGGATTTTCAGCAAGTCTTCGACCTGGCTACGCTGGTCGCCTTCGGCCTGCACCACCACCCGCTGCATGCGGCCCTGGTTGGGGAAGTCGTTGACATAGCTGGAGCCCACCGCCACGTCCAGCACCGAGCCGATATCGGCAAACGAAACGCCCAGGGCATTGGCCTGGCGGCGGTCGATTTCCAGTTGCACCTGCGGGCTTTCGGCCAGCGATGCTTCACGCACGTTGGTCAATACCTTGCTTTTGCCGGCATTGGCCAGCAGCGTGTCGCGGGCAGCCATCAACGCGGCGTGCCCCATGCCGCCACGGTCCTGCAGGCGAAATTCGAAGCCGGTGGACTCGCCCAGGCCGTCGATAGGCGGCGGCAGCACGGCATAGGCCACAGCGTCCTTGAGCTGGGTGAAGGCCATGGTCGCGCGGTCGGCAATCGATTGGGCGCTGTCGTCGGCACCACGCTCGGACCAGTCCTTGAGCGTGGTGAATGCCAGTGCTGCGTTCTGCCCGCTACCCGAGAAGCTGAAACCCAGGATCAGCGTGGTGTTGCCTACGCCCGCTTCCTCGGCGTTATGCGCCTCGATCTGCGCGGCCACCTGTTCGGTGCGCATGCGGCTGGCGCCGGGTGGCAGCTGAATGTCGGTAATGGTGTAGCCCTGGTCTTCGGTGGGCAGGAACGCTGTGGGCAAATGGCTGAAACCGTAGCCCAGCACCGCCAGCAGCACCGCGTACACCAGCAGGTAGCGGCCGCTGCGCTTGAGCGCCTGCATCACCCAGCGTTGGTAGCCATTGCTCAGGCTTTCGAAGCGGCGGTTGAACCAGCCGAAGAAGCCTTTGCGCTCATGGAGCTCACCCTTGGCGACCGGTTTGAGCAAGGTGGCGCACAGCGCCGGGGTCAGGCTGAGGGCCAGGAATGCCGAGAACAGGATCGACACCGCCATCGACACCGAGAACTGCTGGTAGATCACCCCCACCGAACCTTGCATGAAAGCCATGGGCAGGAACACCGCCACCAGCACCAGGGTGATGCCGACGATCGCGCCGCTGATCTGGCCCATGGCCTTGCGCGTGGCCTCTTTGGGCGGCAGGCCTTCTTCGGCCATGATGCGTTCGACGTTTTCCACCACCACGATGGCGTCGTCGACCAGGATGCCGATGGCCAGCACCATGCCGAACAGGGTCAGCACGTTGACGGAGAAGCCCATGGCCAGCATGACCGCGAAGGTGCCCATAAGCGCCACCGGCACTACCAGTGTGGGGATCAACGTATAGCGCAGGTTCTGCAGGAACAGGAACATCACTGCGAACACCAGCAGCATGGCTTCGAAAAGGGTGTTGATGACCTGCTCGATCGACACCTTGACGAACGGTGAGGTGTCGTAGGGGATGTCGTACCTGACGCCTTCCGGGAAGTAGCGCGCCAGGTCCTGCATTTTCGCCCGCACCAGGGTGGCGGTTTCCATGGCGTTGGCCCCCGGCGACAGCTGCACGCTGAACGCGGTGGCCGGCTTGCCGTTCAGGCGGGTGCCGTACTGGTATTCCTGGGCGCCGATCTCGACCCGGGCGACGTCACCGACAGTGACCGTGGAACCGTCCGGGTTGGCGCGCAGGACGATGGCGTTGAACTCCTCCGGTGTGCTGAGCTGGCCTTTGACCACCACGTTGGCGGTAATTTCCTGGGTGTCACGGGTGGGCAGGTCGCCAATGCTGCCGGGCGCGACCTGGGCGTTCTGCGCGGCGATGGCCTCGGCCACGTCGTTGGGCGTGAGGTTGAAGCCGATCAGCTTGCGCGGGTCGATCCAGATGCGCATGGCGCGTTCCGAACCGTACAGCTGGGCTTTACCGACGCCCTTGAGGCGGCGGATTTCGTCCATCACGTTGCGCGCGAGAATGTCCGACAGCGCGGTTTCGTCGAGTTTGCCATCTTCGGAGGTGAGGGTGGCCAGCAGCAGGAAACCGGTAGACACCTTTTCTACCTGCAGACCCTGCTGGGTGACCGGGCGCGGCAGGCGCGACTCGACCACCTTCAGGCGGTTCTGCACGTCAACCTGGGCCAGGTCCGGGTTCGTGCCCGGGGCGAAGGTGGCGGTGATGGTGGCGCTGCCCAGGCTGCTTTGCGACTCGAAGTACAGCAGGTTGTCGGCACCGTTGAGCTCCTGCTCGATCAGGCTGACCACGCTTTCGTCCATGGTCGCGGCGGAGGCGCCTGGGTACACGGCGTAGATTTCCACCTGCGGCGGGGCCACGTTCGGGTACTGGGCTACCGGCAGCTGCGGGATGGCCAGCGCGCCGGCCAACAGGATGAACAGTGCGACCACCCAGGCGAACACCGGGCGGTCGATGAAGAATTGCGGCATGAATCAGGCCCTCACTGGCCGGTGTGCTGTGCGATGGGCGCTGCGCCCGTTGCGTTGTCGACCTGCACCTGGTCACCGGCCTTGACGTGTTGCAGGCCTTCGACCACTACCTGCTCGCCTGGCGTCAGGCCTTCGCTGACGACCCAGCGATCACCCTGGGCGCTGCCCAGTACCACCTGGCGGTCGCTGACCCGGGCCTGAGCGTCGACCACCAGCACCTTGGGCACCCCGGCACTGTCGCGCAGGATGGCCCGCTGCGGCACGCTCAGGCCTTTGGGCTGTACGGCCTGCTCCAGGCGCACACGCACATAGCTGCCGGGCAGCAGGTCGAGGTCCGGGTTGGGGAACTCGCTGCGCAGGGTGATCTGGTTGGTGCTGGGGTCGACACTGATGTCGGAGAACAGCAGCTTGCCTGGCAGCGGGTAGGCACTGCCATCGTCCTGGATCAGCGTGGCGCGGGCCTGGCCGTCACCCACCTGCTGCAGCTCGCCTGCGCGCAAGGCCCGGCGCAAGGCGTTGAGCTCGCGGGTGGACTGGGTGACGTCGGCGTGGATCGGGTCCAGCTGCTGGATGGTCGCCAGCGGCGTGCTTTCGTTTTGCCCGACCAGGGCGCCTTCGGTGACCTGGGCACGGCCGATACGGCCGGAAATCGGCGCGGTTACCGTGGCGTAGCCGAGGTTCAGGCGGGTGCGCTCCAGGGCGGCCTTGGCGGCGGCCACGTCGGCGTCGGCCTGCAGGAAGCTGGCCTTGGCGTTGTCGTATTCCTGGCGGCTGACGGCCTTGTCGTCGACCAGCTCGCGGTAACGCTGCTCTTGCAGGCGTGCCTGGTACAGGGTGGCCTCGGCCTTGGCCAGGGTGGCCCGGGCACTGTCGTGGTCGGCCTTGAATGGCGCCGGGTCGATCAGGAACAGCACATCGCCTTGCTTGACGTCGGTGCCCTCGCGGTAGACGCGTTTGAGTACCACGCCCGCGACCCGTGCGCGCACTTCGGCGGTGCGCGGTGCCAGGATGCGGCCGCTGAGTTCGCTGATTATTGCCAAGGGCTGCAATTGCAGGGTTTCGACCCGCACCTGCGGGGTAGGGGCCTTTTCGTCTTGCTCGGCGCTGTCGCCACAGCCAGCCAGGGACAAGCTCAGAAACGCCAGAAGCGCCACTGGGCGCAGGCGAGGGGAGAAAGTAGTAGGCATGCGGATCTTCCGATGATGACCGGGTATATGCTACGGCAGCTGTTGCACTGACGGCTGTTAATACCTGTAGGGTGAGTGTGAAAAAGTGTGAAGATCAATCCTCCGGGCCAGTAGGGTTATATATTCTGCGTACACCTGTACCCAGATTCCCAAGCACCTATGCCGAATATTTTCCTGGTCGAAGACGACAGCGCCCTGTCCGAACTGATCGCCAGCTACCTTCAACGCAACGACTTTCATGTCCAGGTGATCGCCCGGGGCGACCATGTGCTGGACGAGTACCGCCGACAAAAGCCGGACCTGGTCATCCTTGACCTGATGCTGCCGGGCATCGACGGCCTGCAACTGTGCCGCTTGCTGCGCCAGGAGTCGCAGAGCCTGCCGATTCTGATGCTGACGGCCCGTGATGACAGCCATGACCAGGTTTTGGGCCTGGAAATGGGGGCCGATGATTACGTCACCAAACCCTGCGAACCACGCGTGCTGCTGGCCCGGGTGCGTACGCTGCTGCGTCGTAGCAGCATCAATGAGCCGCGCCTGGACAACGACCTGATCCTGATCGGGGGGCTGCGCATCGACCTGGCCGAGCGCACGGTTAGCTGGCGCGGCGAAGAAGTGGAGCTGTCCAGCGGTGAGTACAACCTGCTGGTGGTGCTGGCGCGTAATGCGGGCGAGGTGATGAACCGCGACCGTATCCTGCAACAACTGCGGGGTATCGAGTTCAATGGCACCGATCGCTCCGTGGACGTGGCCATCTCCAAACTGAGGCGCAAGTTCGACGACAGCGCCGGCGAAGCGCGCAAGATCAAGACCGTGTGGGGCAAGGGTTACCTGTTCAGCCGTGTCGAGTGGGAGTGCTGATCGACCATGCTCAAGATCCTGGTGCGGCTGTACCTGGTGATCATCGTTGCCTACGCCGGTGCGTTGCTGTTCATCCCCGACACCATTGTCGGCCTGTTCCGCGACCGCTTCATGGCCTACAACCTGGACCAGGCCAAGGGCGTGCAGGCGTTGATCGTGCGCCAGTTCCGGCAGGCCCCGCGCGAGCAGTGGCCAGCCGTGGAGCAAGAACTGGCCAGTGATTTCGCGCCGCTGGAATTGCAACTCCTGCGCATGGACCAGGCCGGCCTGAGCGATGAAGAACAGGTGCGCCTGGAGCATGGTTTGTACGCGGTGCGCATTGCCGAGTGGGGCTACTACGAAACCGTGCTGGCACCGCTGGACAAGGAATGGCTGGTGCGCCTGCACTCACCGCCAGACCCGCTGGACATCAACGTGTTGTCGTGGGGGGTGACCGTGCTGATTGGTGCGGCCATGCTGGGGTGTCTGCTGCTGTGGGTATGGCCGCACTGGCGCGACCTGGAGCGCCTGAAGGAAACCGCTCGGCGCCTGGGCCAGGGGCAGATGGCCGAACGTACGCATATTTCGCCGCATTCCAACATTGGTGAGTTGGCTGGCGTGTTCGACACCATGGCCAGCGACCTGGAGCGCCACGTCAACCAGCAGCGCGAGCTGCTGAATGCAGTGTCGCACGAATTGCGCACACCCCTGACCCGGCTGGATTTCGGCCTGGTATTGCTGTTCGACGAGGTGCCGCCGGCCAGCCGCAAACGCCTGCTGGAACTGGTGGGGCATGTGCGTGAGCTGGATGAACTGGTGCTGGAACTGCTGTCCTACAGCCGGCTGTACAATGCCGACCAGGCCCGCGAGCGGGTCGAAGTGTCGTTGCTGGAGCTGGTCGACAGCGTGCTCGGTGGTTTTGCCGAGGAACTCGACGGCCGGGGTATCCGTTGGGAAGTGCAGGCCGAGGGTAATCTGCCCCGGTTCGTGCTGGACCCGCGCTTGACGGCGCGTGCGGTGCAGAACCTGGTGCGCAATGCCATGCGTTATTGCGATGAAAGCCTGTTGTTGCGGCTGCGGCTGGAGGGCGATGGTGCCTGCCTGCTGACCGTGGAGGATGACGGCATTGGCATACCGGTTGAGGAGCGCGAGCGGATTTTCCAACCGTTCTACCGCCTGGACCGCAGCCGGGATCGCAACACCGGCGGGTTTGGCCTTGGGTTGGCGATCAGCCGGCGAGCGATCGAGGGGCAGGGCGGCACCTTGACGGTGGCGCAATCGGCGCTGGGTGGTGCGCAGTTCAGGATTCGGCTGCCAGCCGGGTAGTCCACAACACAAACCGGTCCTTGCCCGTGTGCTTGGCTTCATACAGCGCCTGGTCGGCCTTGATCAGTGCCATGGTCAATGTATCGCCCGCGCTCACCTGCGCCAGGCCGATACTGATGGTTACCGGATGTGTGCCTGCATCTTCACGCACTCTGCGTACCAATGCCTCTACCTGCTGTTCAGCACTTTGCTGGTCCAGCCCCTCAAGAAAAATGGCAAATTCCTCACCGCCCAATCGGGCAAACCCGGAACCGGCCATGGCCGCCTTGATGTGCAGTGCCACGCGTCTGAGCACTTCATCACCCACGTCGTGGCCAAAACGGTCATTGACCTTCTTGAAGTTGTCTATGTCGACCATCGCCAGATACTGCCCGGGCGTCGCCCGTTTCAATTGCTGCTCTGTTTCGGCCATGAACGAGCGGCGGTTGGGGATTTCGGTCAGGGCGTCGACATAAGCCTGCTCAAGCAGCACCTTCGACAGGTAGAAGTTGTGCAGTTTGGCCTTGCGGATTTGCAGGTAGCTGTAGCTCACCAGGCCGCTGAGGAAAATGGCGTAGCTGATGAGCATGGCGCCTTCGAGGGCGCCCGGTTCAATGCGCGTGTGGTAGAAAGGGTTGAGCATCACCCAGGTGATGACCATGGCGCAGAAGAACGACCAGCGTCGCACCGGCTGCACCGACACGGCGTACAGCACGGTGGAGACGCCGAGCACCAGCCACACCGGGCGCAGGGCTACCGGGATGCCTTCGATCACCAGGCGCATGCCCAAGGTGATGACGGCAATGAACAGCAGGTTGAGCACGTCGAAGTGATGGCTGCGGCGTGTGAAGTGCAGCACGATGGTCAGGCAGCCCAGCAGGGCGATGAACAGGTAGGACAGCCAGGTGAAACCCTGGCCGCCGAGGAAGCTGACGATCAGGTCGAAGACCAGCCAGATCAGGATACTGATGCAGAACACCAGCAGGCAGAACGGGCGCATGGACTCGAATTCGTGCTGGCGGAATTCGGCGCGCAGGGCGGCGGGGGCGACCTGCTGGCGTACGTGTGCTTCGATGGTTTTGAACATCGGGGGCTCCTGGGAGTACTGCTTTGCCAGGCCCGGCCCTATCGCGGGTAAACCCCCACAGGTCCCCCACAGCGTTCGAGTGCTGTGCGGTCTGTGTGGGAGCGGGCATGCCCGCGAACAGGCCGGGCCTGGTGGCTCAATTCTGTGGCAGAACGTTCCGCGCCCAGGGCCGGTAGCGCAAGGCAAACACCGCCTCGGCATGGCACCCGCTACCCAGCTTCGGTTCGGCGGGCTCAGCCCTGAATGCCTGCCCTGGTCCGCTCACCTGGCGGAACGCCTCGCGCACCACGCCCACCCGGCACGGCAAAGCCTGTTCATAGCCTTGGCGTACCAACGCGGGCAAACGCCCGGTCCCGGCGCCATCCTGCCACCAGACAGTCAAGCCCAACCCGGCCAGTTGCTCCAGCCACGCGGCGTTGATTCTTGGCGACAATTTGCCCGCGCTGAACGCACTGATATGCAACGGTTTGTCCAGCTGGCGGTTGAAGGCCTGCAACTGGCTGTACAGCGCATCGCGCCGTTCAGCCTCACGAAAGTGCTGGTCGTCCAGCTCCATCGGCAGGTACCAACCGTCCACCGGCAACTGCCAGGTCTGGCGCAATTGCTGGTACTGACTGAGCGAGCGACCCAGCTGCGCTTTCCAGTAGCTGTTCATCCCTTCGCCGTCCAGTTCGTCGAGGCGCTGGTAGTAGGCCGGGTCCATGTACAACCCCACGATCAGTTGCAGGCCTTGGGCACGTGCGCTACGCAGGCTGTTTGCCAGCCAGCCCTGGGCACCGCCAAAATCGCTGTCACCATACGCGCTCCACTGCACGATCAGGGTCTTGCCACCCTGCGCCACGGTGGCGTGCCACAGCTGTTGCCACTGGGCAGGGGTGATACTGGCGTCGCGGTTCAGGGGTTGGTAGAACAGGCGCTGGTCAGCTGTGGCCGGCAGGCACAGGGCAAGCAGGCAGAGGGCGAGGATCGTACGCATCAGAAGGTCATCTCCGCACCGACCAGCACGCCGTTGGCGCGCTCGTAAAGATTGCCGCCCAGCGACTGCTGGTATTCGGCACGCACTTTCAGCGAGCCGCGGTAGGCGTTGTAGCGGTCGTCATCGAACCACCACTGCCAACGCACACCCACCCCCGCACGGGCGTCCTGGCGCCAGTCGTTGCTCGGGTCCTGGCTGGAGAACTCGACAAAGCCGTAGGGCATCAGGGTTTGCGGTGAGCTGCTGGGCAGCTTCCAGGCATGCCCCTGCTGGTAGCGCGACAGCCAGGCATGGTCGCCGGCACGTGTCCACCAGGCGGCGTCGAGGTAGAGGAAGCGCTCGTTCCAGTCGTCTTCATCCACCCGCCAGTCGTTGCGCCAGTCACCTTGGTCAAGGAATGAGGCCGTGGCGCGCAGCAGCAGGTCGTTGCTCGACTCGGCGTTGTGGCGCAGGTCGCCCCAGTTGCCGCCGACCTTGGCCGGGCTCAACAACTGCCCCAGGCTCAGGCTGCGATAGTGTTCTTCGTCGATCTGCCGCTGGTGATACAGCTCGGCGTACAGGTTGAGGTTGGCCTGGCCGAGCGGCTTGTAGCGCAGGCCAACACCGGTACCCATGCTTTGCGCGTAATCGGTACGGCCCTGACCACCGAACAGTACCCGGCCATACACCGACAGGGTGCTGCCGTTGCGGCTGGGCTCTTCACCCAGGGCGTGGTCCCACATGACCAGCTGCACGTTCTGCGATTGTGCGCGGCGCGAGCTGCCGCTGCGCTGGCCGTTGTCGAGGAACTTGTCGTTGGTCGAGGTGCCGGCGGGCGACCAGGTGCTGGCTAGGGTGATGGTGTCACGCCGTGACAGGGCTTCGTGGGCCCTGCGCTGGCGGTATTTGCGGGCTTCCAGGCTGCCGTATTCGTCGTCACCGTCGACCAGGTTCTGCTCCACATCGAGGATACGGCGCAGTTCGCGGCGTGCCGAGGCGCTGTCTTCGGCTTCGTCGTAGCGCAAGGCCAGCGTTTCGCCGAGGCGGTAGTCCTCGGGGAAGTCGTGGGTCGCCTGCTCCAGGTACGGGATCGACTGGCGGCGCTGGGCCTTGTCTGTGGCGCCGGCCAGGCGCATGCCGTAATCGGCGCGGTAGCGTGGCTGATCGGGGGCCAGGCGCACCGCTTCGGCCAGCCAGGCCATGCTTTGCGCGCTGTCGCCGGCCAGCTGCGCGGTGCTTGCGGCCGCGTAGTAGTGGTCGGCGCGTGGGTTGCTGGCCAATGCCTGGCGCTGGAAGCCCAAGGCGGACGGGTAATCGCCCTGGCGCTGGGCAATGGCGGCGCCCAGCGCCCAGTCATCAGCACTGTGGTGCGCGGCGGCGTCCCAGTAGCGTCGAGCGGCTTCTGCATCGCCGGCATTCAGCGCACCACGGGCGGCGGTGAGGCGGGCGTTGTCGGTCCAGGCGCTGTCCGGGACGCTGCGCCAGATGGGCAGGGCCGCCTCGGAGTCGCCCGCCGCTTCAAGGGCATAGGCCAAGGGCAGGCGATCGCCGCTGCCGCCCAAGCGTTCGGCGGCCTGGTAGTAGACCACCGCTTCGCCGGGCTGGTCAGGCATGGCGCAGCGGCCCAGTGCGCGGTACTGGCCGGGTTCGCTCGGGGTGGCCGGTATCGCCTGGTGCACGGCATCGCACTGACCGGCTTCGGCCAGGCGGCTGAGTAACTGGGCGCGGGTGTTGGCATCCACTCGTGGTATCAGGCCAAGCATGCGGCGGCTGTCCAACGGCCCGTCAGTACGTGTATACAGGTTGCCCAGGCGTTGCAGCAACGACGGGCTGAGGCGGCCTTGGCGGCGGTCGTAGGCGTGCTCCAGCAGTTCCCGGGCGTGTGCCACCTGGCCTTGTTCCACCAACAGGAAGGTGGCTTGCTCCAGCGCGGCCAGGTCGTCGCTTTGGCGGTAGCGCTTTTCCCATTCGCTGGCGGTACGCGGTTGCGGCGGCTGTGGCGGGTCGCCGTACAGGCGTTGCTTGAGCACGGCGTAGGCGCGTGCATCGGCCGTGGTCGTGCAGCCTTTGAACTGCTCGCGGGCCAGATCCGGATCATGGCGCGACAGCCAGTCCACGGTCTCCAGGCAGGGGCGCTGCAGGGCGTTGCTCAAGCGCATTACCATTGCCGCATCATCGCCTTCGCGGGCCAGCTCCCACAGTTGCTGGCGCTGCTCGGGTTGATTCAACTGATCGGGCGGCAGCGACTGCAACCAGCGTTGGGCCTGTTGGTTGTGGCCGACGGCAATGGCGCGGTTGGCCATGGCCAGGCGTGCCTGGCTGGCTGCCTGAGGGGAGGGTGCGCTGGCCAGCAGCGTGTTCAGCCCTTTTTCGTCCACCTGCTGGATATATGCATTGGCCAGGCGTTGCCAGTCTCCGGCGGGTAACTGGCCCTTGTCGGCGAGCGGCTGCAGTTGCTCGATGGTTTCCTTCCAGTTGCGCAGCTGTTCGGCAAAGCTGGCACGGGCCAGGCGCAGTACCTGACCATCATCGCGCGGTGGCAGCTGGTTCAGCCATTCCAGCGCTTTGCCAGCACCCCCGAACTTGGCCAGGCTCAGGCTGTAAGCCTGCCACAGGCGCACCCGGTGCATGGCATCGCTGGTGGCCAGCCATTGCTCGACCTGGCTGGCTGGCGGTGGGTCCTGCTCGATCCACGTCAGGCGAAGTTCGAGCAGCGCGTCGGCGTATTCGGGGCTGCCTTGCAGTTGTTCGGCCAGTGCTTCGGCGTCCTTGTAGCGGCGTTGGTGAGCCAGGGCTTCTACCAGCAGTGCGCGGGCTTCGTCGTTGTTCGGCACGCGGCCCAGCACGTGACGGGTCAGGCGCTCGACCTCGGCCCAGTTGTCTTTCCTGGCCTCACGATAACTGCGGTCCATGAACGGAAAGCTGGTGAACCGCTGGAAATCGGTCATCGGTGCCGAGGCGGCGACGGGCAGTGCGGCGGAGCACAGCAACAGGCCAGTGAAGGTGAGAGTAAAACGCGGCTTCATGCCACCTCCCGGGTCAGGTCAAGGGCAGCCTGCTGTTCGCTGGCCTGTTCGTCGAGTGCTTGCTGCAACACCTGCTCGGTGATGATGCCGCGCGCGATCAGGTGCTCGCCCAGGCTCTGGTGTTCGGGGTCGAAGTCGATCAGTGCCTGGTTGAACAAGGTGACGGGCACCATACCGCGCACCTGCAGCAAGGTACCGAGCATGACCTGGTGGTGGCTGACCCGTTCCAGCAGCGCCTCGTCGTCCTGATGGCGTGCGAGCGTGGCCAGCATGTCGCGGGTTTCCGGCTTCTGCCAGGGGCTTGGGTAGTGGTAGCGCAGGCCCAGGGTTACCCGGCCTTGTGGTGCCAGGCGCACGCGTACCGGGCGTTTGAGGTGGCGGCTGATTACCCCCAGTGACACTTGGCTGACCGGGCTTTCGCTGGCCAGGATCAGCGTGTCGCCGTCCTCGGCCACCGGCAGCACGCCGTAGTGCGTCGCCAGTTTGCGCGGCAGTTTGGCGATCAGTAGCGGTTCGAGCTTGAACGGGTTCAGCGGAGCCCATGGTATGTCTAGCTGCTCGGCCAGGGTGGCCACCAACTGTTCGCTGTTTACCCAGCCACGCAGCAGCAGTTCGCGGCCCAGGCGCCGGCGCACAGGGCTGTTGATTGCCTGTTGCAACTGCTCGTCGCTGATCAACCCTTTGGCCACCAGTCGCTGGCCCAGTGGCGTGCGGGCAGGGGCGGCGATGGCGGGGAACTCGTGTGTGGTCTTGTCCCAGGCCACGCGCCGAGAGTCACCCATCTCCATGACCTGGCGCAGGGCACGCAGGTTGGCGAAGAAGTTGACGAAGTTGCTCCACATCATGCGCGGTGCCGACAGCAGGCCTTCGCCAATGCCGTAGAAACGGGTAACGAACCAGCCGCGCTGGAACAGGCGGTTGAACAGCATCAGGCCGTTGAGCCAGAGCAGGGTCGAGAGCAGCCAGCTGTCGCTAAGGATCGACATGAAGCGCCACGAATCCGGCGCAATCACCGTGACCAGCCACATGGCCAGCAACACCAGCAGCAACAGGTTGACCAGAAAACTCAGCAGGTAGGCGAACAGCCCACGGCGGTCGCGCCAGAGGAAGTAGTTGAGCGCGCCCTTGCGGCTCCAGCCCAGGTTGCTGGTGCCCTGGAACACGATGCCGACGATCCACCGCGACTTTTGCCGAATGGCATGCTGCCAGTCCCGCGGGAAGTGCTCGCGTACGCAGATTACCTGGGAAAACTCCCGGCTCATGCCCGGGCGCCATTCCTGTTTCAGGGTCAGCGCCGGGTCGCTGATGGAGTAGCGGGCGAAAATGCACTTCATGCCTTTTTGCTTCAGGCGAAAACCAATGTCGTAGTCTTCGGTGAGGCTTTGCACGTCGAAGGCGATGCCGTCGCCGTCTTCCAGCAGCGCACTGATAGCGCGACGGCTGAAACAGGTGCCGACCCCGGCACTGGGCACCTGGCCGGTGAGTGCTTCGCGAACGATAACGTCCTTGCCGTGGTTTTCGGCGAACTCGTCGACATAGTGGCCGGCGGTAAAGCCCTTCCATTCGGGTGCGTAGGGGTACACCGGGATCTGGATCATGTCCTTTTTCGGCAGCAGGTAATTGAACAGGCGCAGCTCCATGGGCGAAATCACGTCTTCGGCGTCGTGCAGGATAAAACCGGCGAACTCGATACGGGCGTCCTGCTGAAAGCGCAGCAGCGCGTCGATGATGTTGTTCAGGCAGTCGGCCTTGCTGGTGGGGCCGGGGCGGGCGCATACCACCTTGTGCACGTTGGGGTAGTGCAGGCACACCGCGTCGACATCGGCCTGGGTTTGCGGGTCGTTCGGGTAGGTGCCGACAAAGATCTGGTAGTTTTCGTAGTCGATGGTGGAGGCCGCCAGGCGCGCCATTTCACCAACCACGCCCACTTCGTTCCAGGCCGGGACCATGATGGCCAAAGGTTTTTCCGGGACTTCGTACAGGCGTTTCTCGTCGGCCTTCTCGAACCTGTCGTAGATGCGAAAACGCCGGATCAGCTTTCGCCCCCAATAGCACAGGTCGATGAACAGGTCGTCCAGGCCCAGCAGGAACATCAACGAGGCGAGAATGATCGCCAGGATCTTCAGGCCGAACAGCACATAGGTGAGAAAATCGATGAATGCCAGGCTCATGCGGCAGTCACCGGCAGAATGGAATAGGCCATCGTCTGTATCCTCGCTCGGTTCCCTCGACGAAGTTGTACGACATGTCGCCGTTTGTACGGGATAGATACAAGCAGCCGAATGCGAGGTTGTCCAAATTTGGGCTTTTTCTTGTGGGCCACATCTTGTAGTTTTACAGGTCGTTTACCCAGGGAGCTGAACATGCAAGGCAAGGCGCGCAAGATCGTCCAGGCCATTCTTTACGAAGCCATCGCTGTGGCCTGCGTGGCGCCTGCGCTGGAGCTGGCGTTCGGTGCCGGCATGGCGCATTCGACCGTGCTGTCGGTGCTGATGTCGGGCATCGCGATGAGCTGGAACATGGGCTACAACTGGGTGTTCGAACGTTGGGAGGCGCGCCAGCACCAGCGGGAGCGCACTTTCATGCGGCGCTTGCTGCATGCACTGGGTTTCGAGGGGGGGCTGGTGGTGATTTTGCTGCCGCTGGTGGCGTACTGGTTGGACGTCAGCCTGTGGGCGGCACTGCTGACCAACCTGGCGTTGTTCGTGTTCTTCTTCGTTTACGCCTTTGTCTTCCAGTGGGGGTTCGACAAGGTGTTCGATGTGCCGCTTTCGGCGCAGCAAGCCAAGTGTTGACTTTGTGCCGCGCTACCGGCTAAGTTCCTACCCCATGAATACATTCCCGCACGTGAACGCCATTATTATTACCGCCATTATCAGCTTGGCGGGCTAGCGCGTACGTGCACCGAACCCGCCCTGGAGGCGGGTTTCTTCTCTCTGACTCCTGGGCAAACTGAAAACAGCCAAGGAGTCATCGATGACCAGCTTCAGCGTCCCGCGTACTGCCGTCACCCCCCAGCAACTGCTGTCGGAGCAGGTGCGGCGCATTCTTGCCGCCCCGGTGTACGACCTGGCCATCGAAACGCCTCTGCAAGCCGCGCCTGCCCTGTCTGCCAGCCTGGGTAACCAGGTATTGCTCAAGCGCGAAGACCTGCAGCCTACCTTCTCGTTCAAGATCCGTGGTGCCTACACCCGGCTGTCGCGCCTGACCCGTGCGCAGCGTGAGCGCGGGGTCATTACCGCTTCGGCCGGCAACCATGCCCAAGGCGTCGCCCTGGCAGCCTCGCACCTGGGCATGAAAGCCACCATCGTCATGCCCACCACCACGCCATCGCTGAAGGTGGAAGGGGTGCGTTCACGTGGCGGCCATGTGGTGCTGCACGGTGAAAGCTTCCCGCACGCCCTGGCACACGCGTTGAAGCTGGCCGACAGCGAAGGCGCTACCTTTGTGCCGCCGTTCGATGACCCGGACGTGATCGCCGGGCAGGGCACGGTGGCCATGGAAATCCTGCGCCAGCGCCCGGGTGCGCTGGATGCCATCTTCGTACCGGTCGGTGGTGGCGGTTTGATCGCCGGCATTGCTGCCTATGTGAAGTACCTGCGCCCAGAGGTGAAGGTGATCGGCGTGGAGCCGGAAGACTCCAACTGCCTGCAGGCTGCCATGGCCGCTGGCGAGCGGGTGATCCTGCCGCAGGTCGGTACGTTTGCCGATGGTGTAGCGGTGGCGCAGATCGGCGCCCATTGTTTCGAGCTGTGCCGGCACTTCGTCGACGAGGTGGTGACCGTGAGCAGCGATGAGCTGTGTGCGGCGATCAAGGACATCTATGACGATACCCGTTCGATCACCGAGCCGTCCGGCGCCTTGGCGGTGGCCGGGATCAAGAAATACGTGGCACGCGACGGCGTACAGGGGCAGACCCTGGTTGCCATCGATTCCGGGGCGAACGTCAACTTCGACCGCCTGCGCCATGTGGCCGAGCGGGCGGAGCTGGGGGAACAGCGCGAGGCGATCATCGCTGTGACCATTCCGGAACAGCCGGGGAGCTTCCGCGCGTTTTGCCAGGCGCTGGGCAAGCGGCAGATCACCGAGTTCAACTATCGCTATTACCCCGGTAAAGAGGCGCGCTTGTTTGTCGGGGTGCAGACCCACCCTGTTCACGATCCGCGTGAGCAGTTGCTGGCCAACCTGCGCGAGCAGGGTTACAGCGTGCTGGACCTGACCGAAAACGAGCTGGCCAAGCTGCATGTGCGCCATACCGTGGGTGGCCATGCTGCACCGGGGGCTGATGAGCGGGTCATGCGCTTCGAATTCCCCGAGCGGCCTGGGGCGTTGTTGGGCTTTCTGGAGCGGCTGGGCAAGCGCTGGAACATCAGCCTGTTCCATTACCGCAACCATGGCGCGGCAGAGGCCCGGGTTTTCGCGGCGTTGGAGGTGCCGGGGGACGAGGTAGCGGGGTTGCCGTTGGCGCTGGATGAGATGGGGTATCGGTATTGGGATGAGACCGATAACCCGGCTTACAAGCTGTTCCTGGGCTGACTTGAAAGCTTGAGGCTGCCTGTACTGGCCTCATCGCCGACAGCAAGCTCTCACAGGGACCGCGCAATGCTGAAGAGCTATGCAGTACTTGTGGGAGCTGGCTTGCCGGCGATGGGCCGCAAAGCGGCCCTGGGATTTCAACGCTCCCGCATGAAAAAGCCGGCAACGAATCTGCTGAAGGTTTCCATGCTCTTGAAGTCGGCATAACGCTTGAAATTCTCGGCATCCGGCTCAGGCCCAATCGGCTGTTCCAGCAACGACACGGACAGCACCCGGTCCCGGTCGGAGGTCAGCACCAGTTCATCCATGACCTGCCCGCCAATCACCGGCCTGCGCATTTGCACTTTCACACCTTTGCTGGCCATCCAGTCAATCAACGACACCAGCGCCTTGAGCGGCTCGCGCTCTTCGTCGCGGTACACCGGGAACAGGTGAGCGCGGGACAGTACCGGTACGCTGGCCACATGGATCAGCTCATAGAAATGGCTGCCGGCGCTGGTCGGCGAGTAGATCATCAGCGCCAGGAGCGGCCCGGTGGTACGGCTACCGCCCCAATACAGGTGGTGCCCCTGGAAATCGAAGCCGTCTTCATTACGGTTGTTGAACAGCTTGCGCCCTTTGATCTGGTCGACACAGTCCAGCAGCAAGCCGTGCCGGCGGTGGTTGCCGAACACAGAGGCATCGCGCAGGCGGGCCTTGAGCATCATCATGTGCTTCATGTCCAGGCGGGTTTCCAGGTAGTTGCTGGCGGGCACCCGCTCCAGCAGCGGGTAGCGACTGGCAACGCTGCGCAGTTCGGCAAACTGGGTGGTCAGGTCCTTTTTCAGGTGGGTGGCATACAGGTTGAGGCCGCTGGTTTCGATCCAGGTCAGCAGCAGCGACAGCAGGCGCTGTTGTTCCCGGCGGTCGTTGCCCTCGCCGCTGGCACTGCTGGTGGCGCTGCGGAAGTCGCCGATCAGGCGTAGCGGCGTGTCGGGTGGCAGCCAGGCCGCAGGTGGGGCAGGGTCGTTTTCACGCTCGGCTGCCTCCCGCTCGTCCTTGGTGAACGGGCAGCCAGGCGCGTGTTCTGCCGTGCCCGGGTTGTTCTTGAGAAACAGCGTGCCGGTACTGCCGTTAAGGGTGACATTGAGCACCGGCAAGGCGTCGTTGCGGCAGTCACAGGCCAGCCACTGGTTTGCGTTGCGCACGTTCATCAGCAGCTGGTTGGCCTGCAGCAGGCGCGGGCCGCCAAGGCTACCGGTGGCAAAGCCGACCAGCAGCTCTTCTTCGGCGGGGGTCAGGCTGCGCACCTGGGCGGCGGATTTGTCGATGATTCGCATGAAGCAGCTCCAAGCTACGAGCCCCAAGCTTCAAGCAAAGTCGCGCTGCTTTCAACTTGCCGCTCAGTTGCCGCCAAACAGCTTCGCGGCACGGGCACGAATTTCGTCCGGGGTGAGGTCCTCCTTGTGAGTGGAGACGAACCAGATGTTGCCGAACGGGTCTTTCAGGGTGCCGCTGCGGTCGCCGTAGAACTGGTCCGTCAACGGGTGCAACTGGGTGCCGCCGGCCGCCAATGCTTGAGCGTAGACCTTGTCGCAGTCTTCGACATACAAGTGCAGGCCCACGCCTGCGCCGCTGAGTTTCTGGCTGGCGGTAAGGCCGCCCTCCATGTCGCAGGGGTCGCCCAGCATCAGCGACGAATCACCGATTTTCAGCTCGGCATGGCCCACACGGCCACCTGGGGCATCGAGGCGGAACATCTCGACCGCGCCAAAGGCCTGCTTGTAGAACTCGATGGCCTTGGCGGCATCGTTGATGGCCAGGTACGGGGTAAGGCTGTGCTGGCCTTCGGGGATGGGTTTGGCTGCCATGTTCGACTCTCCTTCGCAGTGGGCGCCGGAGGGCGCCCTGTTGCTTAGAGTCGTTTGCACAGAGGGAAAATCGACAATGGCCCTAGATCGATTTCCTATAAGCGCGGCCGTCAGAAGATGTAGTCGGTGGTCAGGAAGGTCGACTGGCGGTTGCGGATGATTTCGCTGATCAGCGCCTTGTTGGCCTCCTGGAAGCGGGTGGCGACCAGAGTGCGGATGGAGAACACACGCAAGGCATCATGCACCGACAGGGTGCCTTCGGCGCTGTTCTTGCGGCCGTTGAACGGGTAGGTGTCCGGGCCACGTTGGCACTGCGCATTGATGTTGATGCGCCCGACCTGGTTGGCGAAGGTGTCGACCAGGCTGCCGATGGTAGCCGGGTCGTTGCCGAACAGGCTCAGTTGCTGGCCGTAATCGGAGTCCAGCACGTAGTCGATCACGGTTTGCAGGTCGCGGTAGGGCACTACGGGCACCAGGGGGCCGAACTGCTCTTCGTGGTACACGCGCATGGCCTGGCTGACCGGGTACAGCAAGGCTGGGTAGAAGAATGAGCCGCGGCTCTGCCCGCCACCTTCGTTGAGCACTCGAGCGCCCTTGGCCGTGGCATCGGCGACCAGGCCGTCGAGGTAGTCGACCTTGCCAGGCTCGGGCAGCGGTGTCAGTGCTACACCGGGCTCCCAGGGCATGCCGGGCTTGAGCGCGGCCAGTTTGCGCTGGAACTTGTCGAGGAAGGCATCGACCACATCCTCGTGGACAAACAGGATTTTCAGTGCCGTGCAGCGCTGGCCATTGAACGACAGCGCACCGGTGACCGCTTCTTCTACGGCGTTGTCGAGGTCGACCTGGGGCAGCACGATACCCGGGTTCTTGGCATCCAGCCCCAGCGCGGCGCGCAGGCGGTGAGGGCGTGGGTGCAGCTTTTTCAGGTCGCTGGCGGCCTTGTGCGTACCGATGAAAGCGAACACATCGACGTTGCCGCTGGCCATCAGCGCGCTCACGGTTTCCCGGCCTCGACCATAGATCACGTTGATCACCCCGGGCGGGAAGCTGTCACGGAAGGCTTCGAGCAGCGGGCGGATCAACAGCACACCGAACTTGGCGGGCTTGAACACCACGGTGTTGCCCATGATCAGCGCGGGGATCAGTGTGGTGAAGGTTTCGTTGAGCGGGTAGTTGTAGGGCCCCATGCACAGGGCGACACCCAGCGGCGCCCGGCGGATCTGGCCCAGCGTGCCTTGTTCAAGCTCGAAGCGGCTGGAGCGGCGGTCGAGGTCCTTGAGGGCGTTGATGGTGTCGACGATGTAGTCGCAGGTGCGGTCGAATTCCTTTTCCGAGTCCTTGAGGTTTTTGCCGATCTCCCACATCAGCAACTTGACCACGGCCTGGCGCTGCTCGCGCATGCGTGCCAGGAAGGTTTCGACGTGCTGGATACGCTCGGCCACACGCATGTTCGGCCAGGTACCACGGCCTTTGTCGTAGGCCTGAACGGCGGCGTCGAGCGCGGTAAGGGCGGTGTCGGCATCAAGCAGTGGGGCGCTGCCCAGCACCACTTGGCGTTCTTCGCCGCCTTCCTTGAGCCAGATGGGGCTGCGTACCGTGGCCAAGGGGCCGTCCCAGCGCCTGAGCTCGCCGTTCACCAGGTAATCACGTTGTTCCAGGGGGGCTTCCAGGCGCCAGATTTGCGGAATGCTATCGGCGTTGGGGAAGAGTGAATCGAGCAGACGGTCCATGGGTACTGCACCTCACTTAGCGGGGCGGGTTTCAAGCCGGGTGAATCGCTTCAGCTGCGAGCATGCACCGGCTGCCGAAAAAACACCAGTCTGGCTCAACAGGGCCCCTCGTGCTTGTCGACAGGCTGCCTTCGCATTCTAGGGTTGTTATGCAAAGACGGCATCAAGGGTTATCGATTGATAGCGAAGTGATAATTGCATCGGCGCGCACCGGGCACGGTTATAGCAAAGTGCTTGTCGGGTATGGACTTCATGCAGGAAATTTGACGCCATGAAACTTGATCTAAAGTTAGCGGGAGGCCGCTTGCCAAAGCGTTTGCAGGCATCTTAAATTGTTACTGAATGTGATAAATAAGTTTGAGCTCATACTATAAAAATCAAGACGTTAGGTGTTTTTGCTGATTTTTTCTCTTTTTCCGATAGACCATAGAGCACTTCAAAGGACGTCGAAGAAGAAATGAAAGAGACCTTGACGGCTGTGGCGCGAAAACTCCTGTCGCCCTCCATGCGCTACGAAATGAGGCTGCTGGCCAGCAAGGTGCGTGAAGTGCTGGCGCGTGCCTGTTTCTGGCGTTGGGAAGTTGCCAGGTTCCGGATGCAGCAGGAAAGCCCGTACGAAATCCTCTACATAGGGCGCAAGCAGCAACGGGAAATGGCCAAACTGCTGATTGGCGGCAAGGGCCAGGGCAGTGCGTCGATCGTGGAGGGTGCAAGCGCGACTGCGGCGGCCAACCATGTTGTGGTGATCAGCGAAGTGCCCACCTCAGGCGCGTTGTCAGTGCCGCATTATCTGAGTGCCGTGGTGCCGCTGGGGCGCCCGCTGGAAGACATCACGGCCCGGTACGACAGCGAACTGCGCCGCAGCATCCGCAAGAACCGCCCACTTTACCAGATGCGCCAAACCCTCTCGGACGACGAGATCGCCATGGCTGACCGAGACCTGCTGCGCCCCTATGCCACGGCCAGACAAGGCATTCATGCGGCACAGTTCCCCACCGACGAAGTGTTCCGGATCGCCAAGGGCGTTGGCCGGCTCGACCTGATTACCTTGGGCGATGAGGTAATCGGCTGCCATTTGGGGTGCGAAGTGGTGCGCGGCGGCAAGCGCTATTGGAGCACCTTGCGCTTTGGTTATTGCGAAGCGGTGTTTTCCGATGCCAAGAAGTTGCGTGAAGTGAACTCCATCACCACGTTCATGGCCCTTGAATGGGCACTGGAACAGGGTTTCGATTATTACGACATCGGCCTGTGCCTGGCGCGGCCAGATGACGGGCTGTTGAAGTGGAAGCGCCGGCGTGGCGGCGATATCGACTCGTTGGGCAACCATGCCTACCTGTTCGTTCGCTTGCCCAAGGCCGGCACGGCGAAGTTTTTGTGGGACACGCCGATGTTCGCGGTCGAAGGCGACAAGCTCACGTTGCACCTGGGGTTGCCCGAGGGGCCGAGTGAAGAAGAATTTGCCAGCCGCTACCACGAAATGGTGTTTGGCGGGCTGCACAAGATTTACCTGTATGGCGGCAACGGTGCGGGCGAACCGTTTGTGGAAGCATTGCGCAGCCGGTATGCCAACCTGCAATCCCCCCCCGCGATGGAAAGGGTGATGTCCAACTGAGTGTTAGCCAGGGATGCGTTGAGAGGGCGCGATGCGCCCGGTTTCTGATTTCGTTACCAAGGGAGGACGCTTCATGGGAAGCGACATCTCGCAGTTCAGTGCATCGCCCGCAGCCAAGCAGCACACCTGGACACTGGCTGCCTACCGCTACATGGCGCGAAAACGCCTGGGCAAGAACACGGCCATTGACCTCAAGAGTGTGGCTACCAGGAGCTGGGACATTGCGCCGGGCGAGACCACGGTGTCGCCACCGGCCATCTACCTGCCCGGCCAGCTGGAGCGGGTGACGGGCTGGGAGGGCAAGCGTTTTTACCCCTACGTACACCCTGCGCGCACCATGGAGGGCGGCATCAGTACGCTGCAAGGGCCAACCCGGGGTTACCTGATCAAGAATGTGTGGCTGGTCGATGGTGCGTTGTACAAGGGCAAGGCCAGCCATTGGTTGTCACTGAAACCCAGCACCTTTCCGGGCATCATCGTGGACAACGAAATCGATCGTGCAGCCATTTATTGCACGCAAAACGGCAACTCCTGGTTCGGCACCTGGCTGATGGAAGATTGCCCGACCTATGCGCTGGCCTGTAACGAAGGTATCCCGGTGACCACCGCCCCCTCGGCCAAATACCCGTTGTTCACCCAGGCCCCCGCCTATGAAGACTGGCTGGACATGAAGCCGCTGCGCCTGCGCAGTGCGTTTTTCCGTGAGCTGGTGCTGTTCGATGACCAGAGCAACAACCGTAGCCGCCACGCCCGCTACCGGGCCATGGGGGACAAGCTGCTGTCGCATGTGCCGCATGCCCCGCACCCAGGCGTGTTCCTGCTGCGGGGCGGCGACGGCGACCTGCGCCTGCTGCGCAATGAGCTGGAGCTTGCCGAGCATCTGCGGGTTACCCGTGGTTTTCGCGTGGTCAACCCGCTGAAGTCTGATGTACCGAGTATTGTCGCAGCCTGTGCCGGGGCAAACGTGGTCATTGGCGTAGAGGGTAGCCAGTTGGTACATGGCGTGAATGTGCTGCAGCCTGGCGGTAGCCTGCTGACCTTGCAGCCGCCTAACCGGTTTGTCAGCTACTACAAATACCTGACGGATCGCGACCACCAGCAGTTCGGCTTTGTGGTGGGGATACCGGAGGGCGATGGTTTCAGGATCGATATCGGTGAAGTGGAACGCACGCTCGATCTGTTTGCGCGATAACCGTGTAGTATCGGGGCATCTGAGCAACGCGTGGGCGAGAGGATGATAGAGGCATCACGGTTCTGGCGTGACCCTGCGTTACCCTTCGTCGAAGCCCGGCGGGTAGGGGACGGGCGGCAGGTGTGTTATGCCGCTCATTCCCACGAGAGCTTTTCCATCGGTGTGATCACCGGTGGACGCAGCACTTACCTGAACGGGGGCCTGCGCATTGAGGTGGGGGCCGGCACCACGGTGCTGATGAACCCGGGCGTGGTGCATACCTGCAACCCCATCGATGGCGAGCCTTGGTCCTACCTGATGCTGTTTGTCGACATGCCTTGGTTACAGGCGCTGGGTTTCACCTTGCCGACGCAAACCTGGAGTAGCTCGCCTGCGCTGTACCAACGTTTGATGCAGGCTTTTGCCGACCTGTTCGACGCCAGCGTGCCTGACAGGGAGGCGCGCCTGGCGACCCTGTTTTGCGCATTGCCGGGCTTTCTCTCGGGTGAAACTGGCGAGGGTGAAGCAGGTAACCCACGGCTGGACGCGGCGGCAGCCTTCATACGTGCCCATCGTAGCGATCCGCTGAGCCTGGAAGACATCTGCACCGCCTGCGGCCTGTCACGTTCCTACCTGATTCGTGCATTTGGCCAACGCTTCGGGCTGACGCCGCATGGCTACCTGCTCGATCAGCGCGTACAGCTGGCCAGGGCGCAGCTGCGCCAAGGCCGCGCGATTGCCGAGGTGGCGCAGGAGGCCGGGTTTGCCGACCAGGCGCATCTGCAGCGGGCATTCAAGCAGCACCTGGCGGCGACACCGGGGCATTACCGCGATGCCGCTGGCGTCAGATAACCAGGTAGACAGCACTGCCTACCAGCAACACCGCCAACCCTCGATTGAGCAAGCGCACGTGCCGTGGGTTGCCCAGATACTGGCGAATCATGCTCCCGGCCCATGCCCAACACGCAACCGAAACAAAACAGATCGGGCCATAGATCCAGGCAAAGAGCCACAGCAGGTGCTGTTCACCCCCCGTGTAAGCGCCGACCCCGGCCACTGCCGCCAGCCAAGCCTTGGGGTTTAACCATTGCATTGCCGCGCCGTGCCAGGCTGAAGGCGCTGTTGTCGAGTGTGTGCCGGTCAGCCGGCCGTCGTCGCGGGCCAGCTTCCACGCCATGTACAGCAGAAACGCCACGCCGCCCCAGTGCAACAGCAGGCCCAGTAGCGGCCAGCGCAGCAGCAGTTGATGCAGGCCCAGCCCGACCAGCACCAGCAACAGGCAGAAGCCCAGCGTGGCGCCGGCCACATGCGCCAGGCTGGCGCGTAAGCCATGGTTGGCGCCGCTGCCCAGAGCAATGATGTTGACCGGGCCGGGGGAAATCGACGCCGCCAGTGCGAAGGCGGCCATGGACAGGGACAGGCTCATGAGAAAGATCCGGTGGCTGGAAGGAACCGTGATTTTCAGCCCTTGGCTGTCGAGGGTATTGAAGAAAAGTACCCCCTAAATGCCGCCCCACACCTGATACAGGTTTTGTAATAGTTTTGCGCTATCACAGAAACCAGTGCTGCTTGTAGGATCATTTTCCCAATTTGTTAACAAGGTCTATATGAGCACCTTCGCGGAGCCCCCCAGTTTTCGGCCTTTCTGGCCATCCTTCCCCCGTCCTCGTGACGCTTCCCCTGTGAGTACCCGCTAATGGAATGGCTAGCCGATCCCACGGCCTGGCTAGGCCTGTTGACGCTTATCGTCCTTGAGCTGGTGCTGGGTATCGACAACCTGGTGTTCATCGCCATCCTGGCAGACAAACTGCCGCCGCATCAGCGTGACCGCGCGCGGGTGATTGGCCTGAGCCTGGCATTGATCATGCGCCTGGGCCTGTTGGCCAGCATCTCGTGGATGGTCACCCTCACCGCGCCGCTGTTCGAAGTGTTCGGCAAGAGCTTCTCCGGCCGGGACCTGATCATGCTGTTCGGTGGTGTGTTCCTGCTGTTCAAGGCCACCATGGAACTGCATGAACGTCTTGAGGGCCATGTAACCCAGGCCAGTGGTACGCTGCGTCATGCTGCGTTCTGGCCGATCGTGGCGCAGATCGTGGTGCTTGACGCGGTGTTCTCCCTGGACGCGGTCATTACCGCGGTGGGCATGGTCGAGCATCTGTCGGTAATGATGATCGCCGTGATTTTCTCGATCGGTATCATGATCGTTGCCAGCAAACCGCTGACCCGCTTCGTCAACGCCCACCCCACAGTCATCATGTTGTGCCTGGGCTTCCTGATGATGATCGGTTTCAGCCTGACCGCCGAAGGCCTGGGCTTCCATATCCCGAAAGGCTACCTGTACGCGGCCATCGGCTTCTCGATCCTTATCGAGCTGTTCAACCAGCTGGCCCGTGCCCGCCGCAAGCGCAGCTTGCAGCAGCACCGGCCGTTGCGTGAACGCACTGCCCATGCCGTGCTGCGCCTGCTGGGTGGCCGCCGTGTCGAGGCGGACGAAGTGGGTGAGGAAATCGCCGACCTGGTCGAGGGGGGTGAGGAGCAGGTGCTGTTCGACCGCCGTGAGCGGGTGATGATCAGTGGCGTGCTGAACCTGGCCGAGCGGCCTATCCGTACGGTGATGACCGCCCGTGCCGAGGTCGACATGATCGACCTGGGGCAACCGGCCGACGCCATTACCCAGGCCCTGGCCAACTCGCCGTACTCGCGCCTGCCGCTGATCCGCAATGGCCGTGTCGACGAGCCTCTGGGCTTTGTGCACAAGAAGGAATTGCTCAAGGAGCTGCTGTCGGGCAGCCAGCCGGACCTGGAAGGCATGGCGCGTGTGCCGCTGAATTTGCTGGAGAGCTTCAGCATTCTCAACGCCCTGGAGCAGATGCGTGGCCAGTCGACTCACATCGCCTTCGTGGTCAACGAGTTCGGTGACTTCACCGGCCTGCTGACCATGACCGACATCCTTGAGTCGATTGCCGGTGAACTGCCGGATGCCAGCGAGGTTGAAGGCCCCGGCATTGTCCAGGAGGGCGAGGGCTTCGTGGTCAGTGGTGCGCTGAACCTGAGCCAGGTCCATGCGCGTACCGGCTTCAGTGCCCGTGCTACCGAGGACTACCAGACCCTCGCCGGCCTGGTGATGAGCCTGCTCGACCGCCTGCCGATGGTGGGTGACCGCCTGGCCTGGAATGGCTGGACGCTGACCGTGGAGGCGGTGGAAGAGCGGCGGGTGCGCCAGGTTCGGCTTACACCGAACGGCGACGCTGACGCAGCAGGTGCTTGAAACCCTCGAGCACCAGCACCAGCACCGCGGCCCAGATCGGCAGGTAGGTCAGCCACTGATCCGGGCCGATGGTTTCGCCCAGCAGCAACGCCACGCCCACCAGCAGCACGGGCTCGACGTAGCTGAGCAGGCCGAACAGGCTAAATGGCAGCATGCGGCTGGCGAGCACGTAGGCGATCAGGGCCGAGGCGCTGATCGCCCCAAGGATCGGGATCAACGCATACAGCCCAGGGTGGGCTTGCAGGTCAGCGCTGGAAAGCGGGCCCTGGATAACGAAGTACAACGCCCACGGTAGCAGCAGGCACATGTCGCACCACAGCCCGCCCAGGTGGTCGGTGCGGCAGCGTCGGCGCAGCACGAAATAGATCGGGTAGCCGATCGTCACCAACAGGGTTTCCCAGGCAAAACTGCCGTTTTGGTACAGCTCGTGGCCCACGCCCAGTGCGGCACAGGCCACGGCCACCTTTTGCAGGCGTGATAGACGCTCGCCGTACACCAGCCGCCCGGTCAGGACCATGGCCAGTGGCAGCAGGAAATAGCCCATCGACACTTCCAGGCTGCGCCCATGCAAGGGTGCCCAGAGGAACAGCCACAACTGTACGCCCATCAGCCACGAGGTACCGACCATGCCCAGCAACAGGACAGGCGTGCGCTTTACCCGGGCCAGCAGCTCGCCCACGCGTTTCCAGTCTTTCGAGACCAGCATGAACAAGGTGAGGCAGGGCAGCGTCAGCAGGGTGCGCCAGCCAAAGATCTCTTCGCCATCCAGTGGCGTGAGCAGCGAGGTATAGAAATACATCACAGCGAACAGACAGGACGCCATGACCGATGAAACGATGCCTTTTGACACGAGTGCCTCGAATAGGGGAGTTGAGCGGGTGGATCAGCCGCGCATGATCTCAGGGGCCGCGCCTTGCGGCAACTGCACAGCGCCCGGGCGTGTGGCCAGTGCCTCCAGGAACTGGGCGGCCGGCATGGGCCTGGCAAACAGGTAGCCCTGCTGGAAGTCCACCCCATGGCTGGCCAGGTAGTCGCGCTGGGTGTTCGTTTCCACACCTTCGGCCACGATACCCAGGCCCAGCTTGGCCGACAGGTCGATGATGCTTTCCAGAATGTGCACGGACAGCGCATCGCCGCCGATCATGGCGACAAAGCTCTGGTCGATCTTCAGGTAGTCGACCTGGAACTGGCGCAGGTAGTTGAGGCTCGACTGGCCGGTGCCGAAGTCGTCGAGGGCAATCATCACACCCATGGCGTGGAGCTTTTCGAACAGTTCCAGGGTCACCGGGGTAGGCTCGATGAGTTTGCGCTCGGTCAACTCCAGGGTCAGCACCACCCGGCCCGGCGGAAAGTGCTGCAGGAAGGTGCGGCAGTCGTCCAGCAGGCTGAGGTCGCGGCAATGATCGGCGGTGATGTTGACACCGATATGGAACCCGTCCTCCAGCAACCCCGCATAGGGCGCCAGGCTTTGCGCGGTCTGCATCATCAGCGCACGGGTCATGGCGACGATCTGCCCGCTGTGCTCGGCATAAGGGATGAACAGGTCGGGCCTTACCAGGCCCTCGCGCGGGTGGTTCCAGCGCATCAGCACTTCGGCACCGGCCCAGCGGTAGTCACCCTTGCGCACCACAGGCTGGAAATACGGCAGAAACTCGTCGGCCTGCAGCGCCCGGTCCAGCTCGGCGCGGGGAGAGGTGGCCCGGCGAATCTGCCAGCGGCATACCAGCGCCGCCACGGCACCCAGCACCAGCAGCAAGCTGATGAGGGCAGGGTAGTGGCTGCGTAACAGCTGGCCCTGTTTGCCGTTGCTGTAGCCGCCCTGCACGCTGAACGGGTAACGGGTCGAACCCAGCAGCACGTTGGCGCTGGCGGCGGCAGGTGGTACGCCTTTGTGCACGACACCGTCCTTGCCCATCCAGGCATCGCCCACGCGGATTTGCAAGTCTTCGTCAGGGCCGATCAGGCGCAGTGCCGTTAGCAGGTGGTCGCCATCCACCGTGGTGATTGCTCCTTTGTCGCCCTCGCTAACACGGTACACCAGCAGCGCGTGCCCCGGGGTGACCGAGTTGCCGTCCATCAGCCACAGTTTGCCGTCGATATAGTCACTGGCGTTGACCGGTTCGTCGAACTCGCCGAACAGCGAGGTGCAATACAGGTTGTTGTGCCTGAACAGGTTGGTCGAGCGCACGAAGGCGTTGCGGGTAACCTGGGCACGCAGCGTGAGCTGGGCCTGATCGCAGGGGCCGCCAGCCAGGGGCAGCAATGCATTGGCAGCACTGGACAGGTTGTCGAGGATGCGTTCGACGTGCTCCACCGCCTGGCGGGTGGTGGCCTGGCTGCTGGCCTGCATCTCGCGCTCGACCTGCCAGTTCATGATGGCCAGGCCGCACACCACTGGCAGCACGCCGACGCCCCAGGGCAACAGGGTACGCCAGCTGAATGCGGCGCGGCGTTTTACGGTAAGGGGCATGCTGACCTGGCTACGATGAGAGATAACGAGAGCATAGCCGTTTGTCGGCGCTCAGGACCAACTAAAACGCGACAAACCATTTTACGCAATGTAGAATCCGTTTACGAATACAACAATAAGGTCCTTCAGCTCCGAAGGATCAAGCCCGCCGAGAATGGGTCCATATGACATACCATGGGTTCAAGCTGATCATAGGTGACTTCCTCGCTCGCAGCGTGCGGGGCATCCCGTGCTCACCGCCGTTTCTGTTCCACATCCCACGCAATCAATAATTTTTCGCTGCAGATGAGGACACGAACATGGCTGATATCTTCGACAATCCAATGGGCCTGATGGGCTTCGAGTTCATTGAGCTGGCTTCGCCTACGCCTGGCGTACTCGAGCCGGTCTTCCAGATACTGGGTTTCACCAAGGTGGCTACCCACCGCTCCAAGGATGTGCACCTGTATCGCCAGGGTGGCATCAACCTGATCCTGAACAACGAACCCAAGAGCATCGCCTCGTACTTCGCGGCGGAACACGGCCCTTCGGTGTGCGGCATGGCGTTCCGCGTGCGCAATGCCCATGAAGCCTATGCCCGCGCCCTGGAGCTGGGTGCCCAGCCGGTAGAAATCGAAACCGGCCCGATGGAGTTGCGCCTGCCGGCAATCAAAGGCATTGGTGGTGCGCCGTTGTACCTGATCGACCGCTTCGACGAAGGCAGTTCGATCTACGACATCGACTTCAACTTTATCGAAGGCGTGGATCGCAACCCGGTAGGTGCGGGCCTTAAAATCATCGACCATCTCACCCATAACGTTTACCGCGGGCGCATGGCTTACTGGGCCGGCTTCTACGAGAAACTGTTCAACTTCCGTGAGATCCGCTACTTCGATATCAAGGGTGAGTACACCGGCCTGACGTCCAAGGCCATGACTGCGCCCGATGGCATGATCCGCATCCCGCTCAACGAAGAGTCGTCCAAGGGGGCCGGGCAGATCGAAGAGTTCCTGATGCAGTTCAACGGTGAAGGCATCCAGCACGTCGCCTTCCTTACCGACGACCTGCTCAAGACCTGGGACGCCCTGAAGGGCTTCGGCATGCGCTTCATGACGGCGCCACCACAAACCTATTACGAAATGCTCGAAGAGCGCCTGCCTGGCCACGGCGAGCCGGTGGATCAGCTGCAAGCGCGTGGCATCCTGCTCGATGGCGCTTCGCAGCCCGAAGACAAGCGCCTGCTGCTGCAGATATTCTCGGAAACCCTGCTTGGTCCGGTGTTCTTCGAGTTCATCCAGCGCAAGGGTGATGATGGCTTTGGTGAAGGCAACTTCAAGGCGCTGTTTGAATCCATCGAGCGGGACCAGGTGCGCCGTGGAGTGCTGAGCACCGACTGATCCAGCCTGAGGGGCGCCGCCATCATGCATGCTTGGCGGTCGCCTCACGGCTGTGGGCTCTCGCCCCGTACAGGCCCAGATACACGATCGAGCCGGTCACGATCCCTACCAGCATCAGTGAGGGAAAGATCTGCACCATTGACTGCTGAATTTCCTTGGCGGTGAAACCTTCGGCGTAACCGCCTTTTACCCTATACCCATACTTGTTCGACAGCGCGCTCGCAAAAAACTCGGGCTGCGAAGGGCGCTGTGTGTCTCGACTATCGCCTTTGCTCCAGATGTAGCGGTCGTCGAACTCCAGCAGCAGTGTCAGGCCATCCTGAAAAGCGTCCAGTTCGTTGCGTAGCAAAAGGGCATAGGCGGTCACGATTACCCCGCCATGATTCCCCTGCAAGTAATAGTTGACCAGCAGCTTGCGGCGCTTGTCGGGTTGCCCATAGGACAACTCGACCTGCTGGCCGGACCCGGCAAAGGACGATAGGTATTCCAAAGAATCTGAAGTGCTGCTGCAGGAGGCTTCATTACCTTCTACCAAGGTCAGCGATCGGATCATGGAGCGGCTCACAACTTGCTCCTGTAATGCGCTCTTGACCCTGTCGCATGGCTTGCCTGCGAGCGGCAAGGCGCGCTGGGCAGCTTCATGCATCCTGTTCAGCGCCTGGTCAATGCTGAACACAGCCTCCTGAACAGAGATGGCGGCGTTTTCCGAAAGCTTCATCTCCAGCTGAACAATCATCACCAACAAACCGGAAATCACAGGTACAAGGCCCACCGTGATGAGCAGCAACAGCTCCCGCAGGCGGTATCCTGCGTTCAGGATTTTCAACATAGGGCAATCGCTCTCCGGGCCGAAGCTGTTCGGGGTGAACAACTGAACCCTGAGCCTATGCATTCAATGGCCGATCGGCTGTAGTCCTTGTGCAGTATGCGGCAGAGGAAAACTACAAGGTTGATGTCAGGCTTTAGCTCGCCTTGAGTTTTGCCAGTACATGTTCGGCGAGCAGGGCGGTCGAGGCTGGGTTCTGCCCTGTGATCAATCGACCATCCTCGACCACGTATGGCATCCACGGATCATCATGCTTGCTGTACTCGCCGCCGCGGCCACCTAGCTCGTTTTCCGTCAAAAATGGGACTACTTTGTCCAGTTCGGCCAGTTGCTCCTCGATATTTGAGAAACCGGTCACCTTGCGGCCTTTCAGCAGCAAGCTTTTGTCGCTGAGCTTGATGTTGAGCAGGCCAACCACGCCGTGGCAGACCGCCGCTACAATGCCGCCTTTTTCGTAGACTTTGCGTGCCAGCTCCTGCAGGGGCGGGTTATCGACAAAGTCGTACATCACGCCATGCCCACCGGTGTAGTAGATGACGCCGTATTCGTCGGCCTTTACCTGATCGGGGCTCAAGGTGGTGCCCAGGCGCGTCATGAAGCGCTTGTCGTCATACCATTGCCAGTCCAGCTCTGGAGCCATCTGCAGGCTGTGCGGGTCGATGGGCACGTAGCCGCCCTGTGGGCTAACATAATCGACCGTGTAGCCGGCCTTTTCGACCTTCTCGACAAAGTGCACGGCCTCGCCCAGCCACAACCCGGTCGCCCGCTTGAGGGTTGGGTATTTGGCTGTATTGGTCAGCACTACCAGCATTTTCTTGCTCATGACCATGCTCCTCTCGGCAACCTAGACAGGCCGGTGCTCCCTGGCCCAAGGGAAAACCTAATCAGCATAGCTGCCCCCTGCAAGTGCGCCATGGTACGTGGTGCGTGCTGTGCTAACGTGAACAGATTCCACGGGTGAGCCTGCCTGTTCAGGTAGCACCGTGGCCAACCCGGAGCATTGCTGGAGTCACGATATTGGTCGCAAACAGTACGCCACGCGGGCCTTTGCAGCCGGTCATGCTGCAGCCGCCTGTTTCACAGCCGGTCGACTTGATGGCGCAGCGGATTGCACGGTTCGACTGGGGGCGTACTTCGCTCGGGCCATTGCCGCGCTGGCCGGCTTCGTTGCGTATTGCCGTCGACATGATGCAGTTGTCACCGTTCCCTTGTGCCGTGGTCTGGGGGGCTGACCTTTGTGTGGTGCACAACGAAGGTTACAGGATGCTGCGGGCAGTTCCGGACGCCTTGGGTGTCGCGTTCGATAGGCTGTGGCACGATGTCTGGCCGGCAGTGGGATCCCGGGTGTTCCAGGCGCTGGAGGGGCGCTCGAGTTTTGTCGAGGATCTCCCCCTGAGTGTTCCCGGCATCGCGGGCGAGGAGCCGATATGGTGCGCGTTCGGTTTTGCACCCTTGCATGATGAGCTGGGCAATGTGGCGGGTTTTCTGCATACGGTGATCGAAACGACAGCCAGTGTCGAGGCGCCCCACCATTGGCGCGCGCAGGCGCTGGGGTTTGAGCAGCCGGTCGAGCGCCATGTGGCTGAGCGCGAACAGTTGTGGCAACTGTCGCGCGACGCGATGATGACGGTGACTGCGGAACTGAAACTGCATGCCGTCAACCCGGCCTGGTACCGCATTCTGGGCTGGACCCAAGCGCAGGTGCAGGATATGCCGGTGCTGGACCTGGTGCACCCGGCTGATCGCGCCGACGTGCAGCTGGCAGTGTCCGGGCTGCTGCAAGACAGCAACACGGAACAGATCGAGACCCGCCTGCGGCACCGTGATGGTCATTACCTCTGGTTTCGCTGGAACGCGCGGTTTGATGGCAGGCTGCTGACGGCGGTTGGCCGAGACATTACCGGAGATCGCGACGAGCTTGCACGTCGGTCCAAGGCGCTGATGCGTAACAGCGAGCGTATGCAGGTGGTCGGCCAGTTGGCGAGGGGTATGGGCCACGAAATGAATAACCTGCTGTCCGGGGTCAACGGCAGCCTTGAGTTGTTGCAACGGCGCCTGCGGGAGGGACGCCTGGAGGGGGTGGATGCCTACGTGGAAGTAGCGCGCGAGTCGGTGCAACGCGCCACGGAACTGACTCACCGCCTGCTGGCGCTCTCTCGCCTTCAACCCTTGGCCACCCGGCCGCTGGACTTCAATCGGCAACTACGCCTTTGCGAGCCATTGCTGCTGAAGACGTTGGGCGCGGAGGTTGGCTTGCACTGGCAGCTGGATGTAGTGCCGTGGGCGGTGAACCTGGACGTTCATGAGCTTGAAAATGCCTTGATCAACCTATGCACCAACGCCCGGGAAGCGTGTCTGACGCAGGGCAGTGTCACGTTGCGTACGGTCAACAAGCGCTTGACCAGTGCTTTTCCGGATGCGCGGGGCCTCCCACCTGGCGACTACGTAGCCTTGTATGTCGAGGACGACGGCTCTGTTATGTCGGCAGCGGACATCGCCAGGGACTTTGAACCGTTCTTCACCACCAAACCCGTCGGGCGTGGGGCCGGGCTGGGGTTGTCGATGGTGTATGGTTTTGTCAGCCAATCGGGCGGGTATGTCTGGATCGAGTCTGTCCCGGAGCGGGGCACCAAGGTTTCCATGCTTTTCCCAAGGTGGCATGAGCCCGTTCCGGAAGAGCCAAAGCCCGCACCGCCCTCGCAGCGCGTGGCCCGGGGCGAACGCCTGCTGCTGGTGGATGACGAGGTGAATTTGCGCGTGGTCATGCACGAATACCTGGCCGAGCGTGGTTTCGACGTGACGGTAGCAGGCGATGCGAACACTGCCCTGGAACGCTTCCGCCATGCTGGCCCCTTCGACCTGGTGATCACCGATATCGGCTTGCCTGGCGTTTTCAGTGGCCGGCAACTGGCCAGCGCCATGCGCACGCAGATTGCGCAACAGAAAATCCTGTTCATTACCGGTTATGCGGACCAGCCCATCGAAGCGCAATTGCTCGATCAGCCGGGTACGGCGTTGATGAGCAAGCCATTTCTGCTGGCGGAGCTTGCCGACCAAGCGCTACGCATGCTTGATGAATAATGGCATCACGGCTTGCCAAGAATTTGCGACACTTGAGCCTGCAGTTGCTTCAGTTCGAACGGCTTGCAGATCAAATGCATGCCCGCCCCCAGGAAATACTCGCGGGCCATGGCCGTTTCCGCGTTCCCGGTGATGAACAGCACCGGCAAGTGTGGGCGCAGGCTGCGGGCAATCTCGGCCAGTTGCCGGCCGTTCATGCCGGGTAGGCCGACATCGCTGATCAGCAGATTCACCGTTTGTGTCGAGCGCAGCACCTTCAGTCCCTCGTTGGCGTTGGCGGCGCTGTGGCAGGTGAGCCCCTCATCGCGCAGCATTTGGCACAGCAACTGGCGCACATGTCGGCCGCCGTCAGGATGCACAGGTTGCGCCGGCTGACGCGATTGTCTGACCGGGCCGATATGACGCGGCAGGTAAAGGTCTACCTGGGTACCTTGGCCGATTGCGCAGCGCGGACTGGGTCATGTGCAACAGCTGGGCGTTTTCAAAGGGTGCCACCAGCAATACCAGGTTGCCCACCGGATGGTTGCTAACGCCGCTGGGCGACCAGCACGATAGGCAAATCCGACCAGCTCGGTTGTTGGTCGATGAAGGCCTGCAGCGATGCGCTCGGGCCTTGGCTGAACGCTTGTTCGGCGATGATTGCCAACCCTGCACCTTCGGCCAGGCGCGCCTGCAGGTTGGCCAGGCCGACCGCGCAAAAAGTCAGTCGTTACCTACAAGCCCTGTTGCAGCATGGGGTCGTCAGGGTTTTGCCGCTCCAGCTCGGCCAGCAGCACCTGCACGTTCTGAAGCTGGCCGGACTCCTTCGAGTACTGAATCAGCAGCACCCGCGCCCGGCGATTGGCTGGCTGGCGATTGAGCACGGTTTCCAGTTGCTTCTGTGCGGCGTCGAGTTGGCCCAGCTCATGCAGGGTAACGGCCAGGGTATAGCGGTAGTCGGCGTTGTCCGGCTCCAGCTCGACGGCGCGGGACAGGGCCAGCAAGGCATATTCGCGCTGTTCGTGGCGGTTTAGCCAAAGCCCTAGCTCGTACTGCAGAAAGGACGAGTCGGGGCTTAGCGCCAAGGCTTGCCCCAGCACCTGGCGGGAGGCATCGTGATGCCCCTGGCGCTCGAGCAGGCGTACCTGAGTAGCCAGGGCGTCGAGGTTACCGGGGGCGACCGCCAGCGCTCGTTGCAGGGCTGTGGCGGCCTGGGTGTAGTCGTTCTCGTGCAGATAAAGGCGCGCCAGGTGCACTTGGGCATCGGCATCCTCGGGCTGTTGCTCCAGCGCTTGCTGGTATTGCTCGAGGGCTGCTTGCAGCGGGCCGAAATACAGGCCAATGGCGTCGGGGTCGAGGCCCAGCAGGGCATCCACGGCGGCAAAACGCACGCTTTGCTCGTCGTCGTCCAGCAGCGGGCCGAGCACCAGGCTACGCTGCGCCGCCGGTAACAGACGGCGGATACCGGCAATGGCCGCTCGGCGCACCAGCGGGTCGGCATGCTCCAGGTCCTGGCGGGCGAGCTTCAATGCCTGGGGCGAGGGGTAATTGGGCAGTTCGGCGTACAGTGCTGCACGCCGGATGGCGGGCAAGTCATTACGTTGTAATTGCTGATACAGCACCCGTGCCGCACCGGGCTGGCCGTCGTGGGCCTGGCGCAGGGCCTTGGCGTAGCTGTGTGCCGGCAGGGTCGGTGCGGCTGGCGGGGTGTCGCGCCACAGGTAGCCGAACAGGGCCAATACCAGGATCAACAACAGCAGGGCGATCAGGTAGCGGTTGCGTCTGGGCATCGGACGGTCCGTGGCGGCGGGAAGGGCAGAGCTTGGGCCAGCTGGGGGGTAAATGCAACCGAGCCACCTTGGTTTGGGGCTCTGCGCAGCCCATCGCCGGCAAGCCAGCTCCCACAGGAATTGCGCATGGCTTGAAATCAACGCTGTCGAGGTGGGAGCTGGCTTGCCGGCGATGGGCCGCAAAGCGGCCCCGCTTTCTTTTGCCATAAAAAAGCCCCGCGGACCAAGGCCTGCGGGGCAAACGGTTGGGGGAGGAGCCAACCAAAGGAGTCGTTCAAGCGGGGTGTATCAGTGTGCGCTGGCCACGGTTTCCGGTTGCCAGCCACCGCCCAGGGCCTTGTAGATCGAGACAATGCCGCGGTACAGCTCGACTTCGCCCTGGGCCTGCGCATCTTCTGCGCTCAACCGTTCACGCTCGGCATCGAGCAGCACCAGGTAGTCGACCGTCCCTTCGCGATAGCGGATCGAGGCCAGCTCTGCCGCCTTGCGGCTGGCATCGCTCTGACGCATCAGCGACAGCAGCCGCTGCTGGGTCTTGTCGTAATCGCTGAAGGCATTGGCCGACTCTTCCAGGGCCAGCAATACCTGCTGCTCGTAATTGGCCAGTGCCCCTTCGGCATCGGCCTTGGCGCCGCGCAGGCGGGCCCGCACACTGCCCAGGTCGAAGGCCGCCCAGGTAATGCTTGGGCCCAGTGCCCAGGCATTGGCGGCCGAAGAGCCGATTTGGGAGCCACGCGCGGCGGTAAAGCCCAGGAAGCCGCTGAGGCTGACGCGGGGGAACAGGTCTGCCGTGGCCACGCCTACGTTGGCGGTGGCGGCCGCCAGTTGGCGTTCGGCGCTGCGGATATCCGGGCGGCGGCGCAGCAGTTCGCCCGGATCGCCTACCGGCAACGCCTTGGCGATGGCCGGCAGGGCCTTGGGCGACAGGTCTACGCTGAGTGCCTCTGGGCGCTGGCCGAGCAGGGTGGCAATGCGATGACGCGCCCGCGCCTGTTCAGCTTGCAGTTGCGGCACAGTGGCCTCGACCCCGGCCAGGCGTGCATCGGCACGCACCACGTCCAGGTCGTTGCCCACGCCGGCATCGCGCAGGGTTTCGGTAATGGTCCGCGATTCCTGCTGAGTCTTGAGGTTGGCCAGGGCGATCTTCTCGCGCAACTGGGCACCGCGTAGCTGCCCGTAGGCATCGACCAGCTCGGCGATCAGGCTGACCTGCAACTGCTGCAAGTCGGCGGCGGCTGCCGCTTCCTGGGCTTCGCTGGCCTCGATCTGGCGCTGGATGCGGCCAAACAGGTCAAGCTCCCAGGCCATGTCCAGGCCCAGGTCGTAGCGCTCGCTGTTCACCCGCTGCGTGGTCTGGCCGGGGATCTGACCCTTGCCAATGTCGCTGCTGGCACGGCTGGTGACCACCGGGAACTGGTCGTTCTCGGCGTCTTCACGGATCGAGCGGGCCGATTTCAAACGGGCGAAAGCCACGCGCAAATCACGGTTGCCGTCGAGCGAGGCCTGTACCAGCTGGTTCAGCACCGGGTCATCGAACTGCTTCCACCACAGGCTTTCGAAGCGGGTACGGTCGTAGGCGTTGGCCTGCACGTCGCTGTTCAGCTGCGCAGGTTCGGTGGCCGGGGCCTGGTAGTCCGGGCCTACCGCACAGGCCGCCAGGGCCAGTGCCAGCAGGCTTGGGGTCAGGGGTTTGAGCAGGTTCATGCAGGGTTCTCCAGCGAGTGAACGCGTGCGGCCTTGCGGGCCTGGCGACGCTCGACGAAACGGCGAATCAGGAAGAAGAACACCGGGGTCAGGAACAGGCCGAACACGGTCACGCCGATCATCCCCGAGAACACTGCCACACCCATGGCGTGGCGCATTTCGGAACCTGCACCGGAGCTGAACACCAGGGGCACCACACCCATGATGAAGGCGATCGAAGTCATCAGGATCGGCCGCAGACGCAGGCGGCAGGCTTCCAGCACGGCAGCCAGCGGGTCGAGGCCTTTGGCCTGTTCATCCTTGGCGAACTCGACGATCAGGATCGCGTTCTTGCACGCCAGGCCCACCAGTACGATCAAACCGATCTGGGTGAAGATGTTGTTGTCGCCACCCGACACGATCACACCGGTAATGGCCGACAGCAGGGTCATCGGCACGATCAGGATCACCGCCAGTGGCAGGCTCCAGCTTTCGTACTGGGCAGCCAGTACCAGGAACGCCAGCAGTACGCACAGCGGGAACACCAGCAGTGCAGTATTGCCCGAGAGGATCTGCTGGTAGGTCAGGTCGGTCCACTCGAAGGTCATGCCGTTGGGCAGTTCCTCTTTCAGCAGTTTCTCGATCGCAGCTTCGGCCTGACCAGAGCTGTACCCCGGGGCGGCGGCACCGTTGATTTCTGCGGTGATGAAGCCGTTGTAGTGCATGACCCGGTCTGGCCCGGAGGTGTCGCTGACCTTGAGGAAGGTCGCCAGCGGGATCATCTCGCCCAGGTTGTTACGCACCTTCAACTGGCCGATCTGTTCGGCATCGAGGCGGAACTGCTGCTCGGCCTGGACGTTGACCTGGTAGGTGCGGCCAAAGCGGTTGAAGTCGTTGGTGTACAGCGAGCCCAGGTAAACCTGCAGGGTGTCGAAGATGTCGGTGATCGCCACGCCGTGGGTTTTGGCCTTTTCCCGGTCGATGGCGGCATCGACTTGCGGCACGTTGACCTGGTAGCTGGTGAACAGGCCCGCCAGCTCCGGCACGTTGTGGCTTTTGGCGATGATGTTCTGGGTTTCCTTGTACAGCGCTTCGTAACCCAGGTTGCCACGGTCTTCGATTTGCAGGCGGAAACCACCAATCGTGCCCAGGCCCTGTACCGGCGGCGGTGGGAAGATGGCGATGTAGGCATCCTGAATGTCGGCGAACTGGGCATTCAGTGCAGCCGCGATGGCTGCCGCCGACTGGCTCGGGTCTTTGCGCTCATCGAACGGTTTGAGCGGGGTGAACACGATGCCGCTGTTCGGGCTGTTGGTGAACCCGTTGATCGACAGGCCCGGGAAGGCTACTGAGTCGGCAACACCGGGTTGCTTCAGGGCAATTTCGCTCATGCGCTTGATCACCGCCTCGGTGCGGTCAAGGCTGGCCGCGTCTGGCAGCTGGGCGAAGGCCACCAGGTACTGCTTGTCCTGGGCTGGCACGAAACCGGTCGGGGTGGACGAGAAGCCCAGGTAGGTCAGGCCCATCAGGCCAGCGTACACGAACAGGGCGATGCCGCTGGAGCGGATGACACGGCGCACACCACCGACGTAGCGGTTGGAGGCGCGGTCGAAGAACCGGTTGAACGGGGAGAACAGCCAGCTGCCCAGCAGCTTGTCGAGGAACCGCGAGAAACGGTCCTTGGGCGCATGGTGGTCCTTCAGCAACACGGCAGCCAGGGCCGGCGACAGCGTCAGCGAGTTGAATGCCGAGATCACGGTGGAAATGGCGATGGTCAGGGCGAACTGCTTGTAGAACTGCCCGGTAAGGCCGGAAATGAATGCAGCAGGTACGAACACGGCGCACAGCACCAGGGCGGTGGCGATGATCGGCCCGGTCACTTCGCTCATGGCCTTTTGCGTGGCTTCCAGCGGTTTCAGGCCCAGCCCGATATTACGTTCGACGTTTTCCACCACGACGATGGCGTCGTCCACCACGATACCGATGGCCAGCACCAGGCCGAAGAGTGACAAGGCGTTGAGCGAGAAGCCGAACAGGTGCATGACTGCAAAGGTACCGATCAGCGACACCGGCACAGCCAGCAGCGGGATGATCGAGGCGCGCCAGGTTTGCAGGAACAGGATCACCACCAGTACCACCAGCACCAAGGCTTCGAACAGGGTGTGTACCACTGCTTCGATGGAACCGCGCACGAAGATGGTCGGGTCGTAGACGATGCTGTAGTCCATCCCTTCCGGAAAGTCCTTCTTCAGCTCGGCCATTTTTGCCCGCACTTCGTCGGAGATCTCGATGGCGTTGGAACCGGGGCGCTGGAAGATCGGGATGGCCACGGCCGGCTGGTTGTTCAGCAGCGAACGCAGGGCGTACTGGCTGGAGCCGAGTTCGACCCGCGCGATGTCCTTCAGGCGGGTGATTTCGCCATCGGCACCGGCACGGATGATGATGTTTTCGAACTCTTCCTCGTTGACCAGACGGCCCTGGGTGTTGATCGACAGCTGGAAGCTGGTGGAGCCGGGGGCGGGCGGTGCGCCCAGCTGGCCTGCGGCCACCTGGCGGTTCTGCTCGCGGATTGCAGCGACCACATCACTGGCGGTGAGGTTGCGCGAAGCGGTCTTGTTCGGGTCCAGCCACACGCGCAGCGAGTAGTCGCCCATGCCGAAGAGTTGCACGTCGCCCACGCCGCCCAGGCGCGCCAGCTCGTCCTTGATGTTGAGGATGGCGTAGTTGGACAGGTAGAGCATGTCGTAGCGGTTGTCCGGCGAGGTCAGGTGCACGACCATGGTCAGGTCGGGCGAGGCCTTGTCGACGGTGATACCGATGCGGGTCACTTCCTCGGGCAGCTTGGGCTGGGTGCGGGTGACGCGGTTTTGCACCTGTACCTGAGCGTTGTCCAGGTCGGTGCCCAGGGCGAAGGTGATGGTCAGCGTCAGCTTGCCGTCCGCGGTGGACTGGGAGGACATGTACAGCATGTTCTCCACACCGGTAATGGCCTGCTCCAGCGGCGCGGCGACGGTTTCGCCGATGACCTTGGGGTTGGCACCGGGGAAGTTGGCGCGCACCACCACGGTGGGTGGCACCACTTCGGGGTATTCGCTGATCGGCAGCTGGAACAGCGAGATGGAGCCCGCGATCAGCAGCACCAGCGACAGCACCGCGGCGAAGATTGGCCGGGTAATGAAGAATTTCGAGAAGTTCATCGGTGTGGTCCCTTAACCGCGTGGCGCCTGGGCGCTGGCGACTTTCACGTTATTGCCCGCCACCTTCGGCGCCGGGTTGCTGGCCTCCAGGGCTTGGCGCTGCTGGGCGAGGGCGGCGAGGGTCTGTTCGCTGGCCATCTGGGTTTCTTCCGGCGTGACAGGTGAACCAGGGCGCACGCGTTGCAGGCCCTTGACCACGATGCGGTCATCCTTGCCCAAGCCACTGCGCACGATGCGCAGGCCTTCGAGCTTCGGCCCCAGCTCCACGGCGCGGTAGGCAGCCTTGTTGTCCTTGTCCATGACCAGCACGAACTTCTTGCCAAGGTCGGTGCCCACGGCTTCGTCGTTGATCAGCACGGCGTCGTACTGGGCGCTGCCCACCAGTTTCAGGCGCGCATACAGGCCCGGGGTGAACTGGCCGTCGCTGTTGTCGAACACCGCACGGCCACGGATGGTGCCGGTGCGCGGATTGACCTGGTTGTCGACGAAGTTCATCTGGCCCAGGTGCGGGTTGCCGCTTTCGTTGGTCAGGCCCAGGTACACCGGGGTGCTCTGGCCACGCTGGCCTTCGCGTGCCAGCTGGGTGTACTTGAGGTACACGCGCTCGTCGGCGTCGAAGTAGGCGTAGACCTTGTCGGTGGACACCACGCTGGTCAGCGGGGTGACATCGGCGCTGACGATGTTGCCGGCGGTGAACTCGGCGCGGCTGACACGGCCACTGATAGGCGCGGTGACGCGGGTAAAGCTGAGGTTAAGGCGTGCCAGGTCGAGCTGGGCCTGAATGGCATCGACCCCGGCACGGGCTTCGGCGGCAGCGCTGCTGCGCGACTCGGCCAGCTCGGCGGAGATGGCGTTGCTGTCACGCAGGCGTTCGCCACGGCGGGCCTCGTTGGCACTGCGAATGGCAGTGGCCTTGGCCTGTTGCAGCTGGGCTTCAAGGCGGCGGACTTCAGCCTGGAACGGGCGTGGGTCGATCTGGAACAGCAAGTCGCCTTTCTTGACCTGGGCGCCTTCGGTGAAGGCCACCTGGTCGATCTGGCCGGAGACCCGTGGGCGTACTTCGACGGTTTCCGGGGCTTCGAGGCGGCCGGTGAACTCGTCCCATTCGTTGATCGGTTGCTCGATCACCTTGGCCACACTGACCTTTGGCGCGGCGGGAGCCTGCACGGCGTCTGGGGTTCGACCGCAAGCGCTGATCACCACCACTGCCAGGGCAGCGAGGGGAAAGCGCAAAGGTTTGAGTGATTGTTCCATGGAGAACTCCGCCAATGTATGAGTAGTGGGCGGAGTGTGAGTGTGTTGCGCGTGAGGCACGAATCGAACGGGGCGAAGGTTATTATCACGCTGAATGATATGTGCGGGTCATTCATAGATGTCGGGCATGATTGGGGTTGAGTTGTACCCCGTTCGTGCCGGGGGCGTCAAACTATGCGTATGCGGTCACGGTCACCTGGGGAGGCTCGTGCCGCGAAGGAGGCGCAACGCGCCCCTTGGCACGATCTGCTCAGGAAGCAGAGCATCCAGCTCAGGTCATTGAGCATCAGTCGGCCTTTTATCAAAGCGAGACTTTGTCATGGTTTCGATGAAGTGATCATTGGGGAAACCCCGATCAAGTTTGCCCGAGCGCAATGAGCTACGTCTCGACCGGGTCAGAACCAGGGCTTTGCCCTCGTTCTTGCACGCTACAGGCGCACCTCTCCCGTAGCGCTTATAACTACCTACGCCGTCCACAGATTCGACAGCGCAAACAGCCCGCTCAGTTGCGCCGTGTTCTTGGCCAAGCCACGAAAGCGAGTCGTCACATAACCGAACTGGCGCTTGATCACCCGGAATGGGTGCTCCACTTCGAAATCGGAGAAGCTCATCTGACTCATGAGCAAGGCTTGCGTTCGGAGAATACCTAGCATTTTTGCTAGTTGCCTTGTGCAAGGCTACTCGGCAGAGTGGATGCGCAAGCAGCGGAAAAGCGGGTTCCGCATGAAGCTTAAATATACGCGATCCTTTAGATGTATTTATTGTCACTGTTTTTCCGGGTTTTGGTGCCCCTTTATGTTCATGCGCTCCGTAGCCGCTGAGGGCAGCCTTTAGCGGGGTGCCAATGCTGAATTATATAGCGCATATAGAGTTCTGAGATATTGCTAAGTGGAATGTCTGGGGGGGCAAATTTTCTACATTTTTTTTCGTGCTTTTGTATTGGCTATGGGCCTAGCGGATAATTACGCTAAGCAGAAAAGTGCAGAGGAGGAATATCATGATGAACGAGATTGCTTCGTGTGGTGTTGGGCTAAGGAGGTTTGAGTCGTTCATGCGCCTTCTCCGAGAAGCTCGTTGGAGTGGAGGTGCTCCTATATATCTGGCGCGTTGGTTGTTAGCGCTGCTCATAATGTTGTTGAGCGGTCTCGTGTCGGCGCAGCAGTCTAGTATCAATAACGCCCGGCCAGGTACGGTAGTGGACAAATCACGACCATTCAGTGACTATCAATGGGTGATGTCCCATAATTCATTTGTTACCAACACCTGGACGGGCACCCCTAACCAAGACCTGTCGATTTCAGAGCAACTAGCCCATGGAGTGAGGGGGCTTATGCTGGACACCTATAATAATCCAGTTCAGCTGTGTCATCCCAAGTTTGATTGTCAAACTACCTTGGCCGCAGCTCTGAATACCGTGGCTGCGTTTCTGGCGGCAAATACAGATGCCGTAATAACTATTCATTTTGAGGACTACGCTAGCAGAACAGCCATGCAGAATGCGTTCAATGCTGTTCCGACTTTAAAAAACTTTGTTTTCAATCCAAAAGGGCGGTGGGGCGGGCGCTCTCAGTGGCCAACGTTGCAAGAGATGGTTGACGCTAATCAGCGGCTCATTCTCATCACGCAAAAATCGGAAAATGCGGGTGCTTATGCAAACAACGTTTATATGTTTCATGATAAGGCTATTACCGTCGAGAACTACTGGTCTTTGGGTGGTACTATTTTTAGTCACGATTTAAGTTGCAAGACACGTTGGTCTGATATCCCCTTGAATACAAAGCGAGCCAGTCACACTGACTTCGATGGCTGGTCGCGGCTTTTTGTTATGAACCACTATCATGGTGTTCCCTTAAGTCTGCATAGTGGCGACGACAATGAAATTGGAGGTCGAGTGGGGCTCGTAGATCGGATTAATGGACAGTGCAAGCCAGCCGCTGAGCGAGCCCCCAATTTTATTGCGGTCGATTTTGTTGAACAAGGCGATGTTCTGGAGTATGTCGAGGCCCATAATAATGGGGGCATTGTTGCCTATGAGGGTAATAATGTAAGCCAATCTCTTGTTTGTACGTTCTCCACTGCGTTTGATCGGACCGTTAACTTGCAGGGGAGCGATCAGGCTCGGCTCGGATGCGAAAATGACGAAATGCGATCTTTTTCTATGTCAGGGGTAAAAAAGGGGACGCAAATTACATTTTATGACAGTCCGGATGGTAACCTGCAAGACGATTACGCAGTTGTCGACATTAAGCGCGATATTGGCCGTGACAAAGTGGTGAAGGTTAATACCTTCGAGCAGCCATTCTATAGCAATGATGATTATCAGATCGTTTGGGTCAAAAATAATGGGCTCGACGGGAAGGTAAGTCGAATCAAGGTGGAAAACGATGTGTCCTTCGATTTTTCAGGTGCGTCAATTGTTTTGTATGAAGGCAGGGACGGTAGTCAGAACAATGTTTGTACCATTAAGCTGGATGGTGACTATGCATTCAATTTTCCTAGCAGTCGGGGGTGCGATAATGATGAGGCTGTTTCCGCTCGCTTGCTCAAGGCAAGGAAGAATACGGTCATCCATTTTTATGGTAATTGGAACTCAAATACCTGTGATCAGGGCTGTGCAACCATAACTGTCAAGGAGGATGTAACCACGCCTGTCACAATTCCCAGGTTTGAAAACAATTGGACCAGCCCTGATCGCAAGGTCCAAGTTGTTCGTTCGGGCGGAACACAGCAACTTGATGGCAAAATATCATCGGCTCGGGTATCAATTGATCCCTTTGCTGGTCAGAACGTCGTACCAAAGGCAGCATCATCGGCTTCAGACGGATTTTGGGGGGGGTGGGGGCCACTCCGGAAATGCCAGGCCGGAAAATTTGTTTGGGGCTTCAGGCTGAAGAGTGAGCCTTACATGGGGAAGGGAGATGACACGGCTTTGAATGCCATCGAGATGTACTGCTCTAGGGATACTTCATTGCCAATTAAAAGTAAGGAAGGGCCATGGGGCTCACAGGTTACCGGTCCTGTCTTCTGTCAGCAAAGTGACGGCCCAGTGACCGGATTTAAGATTCGCATCGAACAGTATAAAGGCAATGATGATGATACTGCCGCCGGCAATGTGCGATTGTACTGCAGAAACGGGAAAGAGTTGGCGCTGGAACCGGGGGCTCAATGGGGAGAATGGAGTCAACGCTTCTCTTGCCCGACGGGTCAATCTGCAAATGGTTTTGCAACCCGTGTCGAGGATCCTTTTGATGGGGACGACACGGCACTCAATGGTATGCGATTGCACTGCGAGCTAAATGAGACACCCTAGTCGAGATGACAAGAGGGTGGGTCGTGTCTTTCCGGACACTGATTACGGTGATCACACCGCTTGCTGCTCCATCGCTATTGGCGACCGGTAGTTGTTGCGGCGCTGGAGCCAGATGGGGTGTATCGCATGAAGAAGCTGGTCATATCCTGCCTGGCTTCTTCAATTTCCTTGTAACCCTTGCTGGGAACATCCTTTTGCCAATCTCAGCTACTGAGTTGGGCTGCCTTGGTCTGAATGAATCATCACTTGCTGCTGTGGCTTGGGGCGCCACACGACGCATCACCAATGCGTCGATCGCCAGGTCGCTGCACATGCTGTGGTTGATTGACCAGCCAATCACCTGGAAGGAAAACAGATTCAGCACTGCCCCCGTCGCCTCAATGAATGCTTGAAGCCAGTTCGAATATCGGCATGTACATCAGGATCACGATCAGGCCGATCAGCAGGCCGATGAAGGTCATCAGCAGCGGTTCGAACAGTTTGACGAACCATTCCACCCAGCGGCCGATTTCCTGGTCGTGGAAGTCGGCGCAGCGCTCCAGCATCTCGCCCAGGTTGCCGGACTGCTCGCCGGCCCGCAGCAAGCGCAGCGACACCGGGGTAGCCAGGTGCCCGGCCTCCAAGGCATCGGACAGCGGCAGCCCTTCGCCCACCCGCTGGCTGGCCTGTGCCAGGCCTTGGCCTGCGGCACTGCCGAGCAGGCCGCGCGCCATGCCCATGGCGGTGAGGATGGGAATGCCACCTTGCAGCAGGATGCCCAGCGAGCGATAGAAGCGCGCCAGTTCGTACATCATCAAACGTTGATGCAGCGCTGGCAGCCGGCGCAACTGACAGGATGCCCAGCGTCGTACCCGAGGGTGGCGGCGCAGCAGCCACAGCGCCGTGACGCCACCTGCAGTGCCCAGCGCTAGTGGCAGTTGTTGCGCGTGCAGGAACAGACCGATCTGCATCAACACCCGTGACAGCCAGGGCAACTCGGTGCCCATGCCTTCGAACACCTGGCTGAAACGCGGCACCACGTAGCCGAGCAGGAACAGCACCACGCCGCCGCCTACCAGCAACAGCAGCAAGGGGTAAACCGATGCGCCCACCAGCTTTTGCCGGACCAGGTCCAGGCGCTGGCGATAGCTGATGTAGCGGGCGAGGGCGTCGCCCAGCGCACCGGTGCGTTCGCTGGACTGCACCAGCGCCACATACAGCGGCGGGAACACCCGGGGTTGCTGGCCCAACGCCTGGGACAGAGAGCGGCCTTCGTACAGCTGGCGCACCAGCTCGCTCAGCACCTTGCGTGTGGCCGCAGCAGGGGCTTTTTCTGCCAGGCTTTCCAGTGCGTCGATCAACGGCAGGCCGGCATTGAGCAGGGTCGACAGCTCCTGGCTGAACAGCACCAGGTCAAACGCCGCCTCGCGGCGCCAGGCCATGCCGCGCAAGGCGCCACCGTTGCTGCGCAGGCTGAGCACGCGCAGGCCTTGATCCTCGGCCTGGCGGCGGGCCTGGTCGGCGTCCTCGGCGTCGATCTGCAACTGCACCACACCCTGTCTGCCCAGGGCCTTGAGGCTGTAGCGCATGGTCGTTCTCCTTACTGCCAGCTGGTAATTTCGGCGTTTTCCCCGTCACCACCCGGCTGGCCGTCCTTGCCCATCGAGAGCAGGTCGTATTCACCGCCGTTTTCGCCGGGCTGCCGGTAGATGTATGGGCGGCCCCATGGGTCTTGCGGCACGGCCTTTTGCAGGTACGGGCCGGTCCAGCGAGCCTCGCCACTGGGGGCGACCACCAGCGCCTGCAAGCCTTGCTCACTGTTGGGGTAGTGGCCGACTTCCAGGCGGTACAGGTCCAGGGCCTTGCTCAGCCCCTCGATCTGCGCCCGTGCGACCTTGGCCTCGGAGCGGCCGAGCTGGCTGAAGTACTTGGGCGCGACGATGCCGGCCAACAGGCCGAGCACCACCAGTACCACCAGGAGTTCAAGCAGGGTGAAGCCACGTTGCGGGTTGGTTCTGCGCTGCATGGTGAAGCCCTCCACTGCATGGGAACACGCGTTGACAGGCACCATGCAACAGCCATGCACGTCTGCCTCGGGGCCTTGCGCCATGCGGCACAGGAAGCGGCACAGTGCTTGCGTCGTGGTCATTGACCTCGGGTTTTCCGGGGCATTTCCCCCACATCGGGGGCCACGACGAAGAGGCGACCGACATGCGTGGACTCATCCTCGGTTTGATCTGGCTGACGGCAGGGGTTGCCCAGGCTGATGTGTACATCTCAATCGATGCCAAGGGTGGCTACGTACTGACCAACGTCCATCGGCCCGGACGCCACTATGAAAAGGTGATCAACGAACCGCTGGCCCAGGCTGGCCCGGCCAACGCGCAGATGATCACTGGGCGCCCCTATGCCGAGGTGGTCGCCACTGCGGCACGCATCCACAATGTGCCCCCGGCGTTGTTGCACGCGCTGATCAAGGCCGAGTCCGGCTATAACCCCAAGGCCCGTTCGCCGGCGGGTGCGGTGGGGTTGATGCAATTGATGCCCGATACCGCTCGCGAAATGGGCGTGGAAGACCGCCTGGACCCGCAAGACAACGTGCAGGGCGGGGCCCGCTACCTGAAGCGCATGCTGACCCTGTTTGACAACGACATCACCCTGGCCGTGGCGGCTTACAACGCGGGGCCGGATGCCGTGTTGCGGCGCGGTGCGGTGCCGCCGTATGCCGAAACCCGCCGTTATGTACCTGCGGTGCTGCGCGAATACCGCAAATTGCAGGGGTTGGCAGATGATTCGCCTTTCTAGAGCTGCCTTTCAGGTCCATGCGATCTGTGTGGGAGCGCGTGTATGAAGTGAAAAAAACGTTACCCTTCGGCGGATGCCATCAATTTAACACTATGGTTTCCCCAACTCTGCGCTATAACCTTCTGAAGGTGCCCAGATGTGGAGTCCGCCATGGACATCGCCCCTCGTTCCGACGCCATCGAAGTGCCTGCCGGTAACGAGCTGGCTGCCCCGCGCAAGCCGTTCAACCTTTTGCGCTGGTATGCCTGGGTCAGCCTGGCCATCATCCTGTCGGTGGCTGCCGGGCTGGGGCTGATTTCCACCCGTTTCATCATCGATGAGAGCGTGGAGCGCGATGCCTTGCTCACCGCGCAATTCATCACCTCCATCGCCGACGCCGAAGTACGCCATGTGTCGATCCCCAACGTGCGCACCATGGGTGAGCTGATAGACCCGCGTACCGACCGCAGCAACCTGCCCGATGTCGACCCGGATGCCCGGCGCAAGGCGCGCGGCGAATTTCTCGACCATATCGCCCACCTGCCAGACATGCTGCTGGCCAATATCTATGCGCCGGACCGTACGGTGATCTGGTCCAGCAACCCGGCGCTGATCGGCAAGCTGATCAATGGCGACGATGACCTGGAGCGTGCTTTCGAATACAAGATGCGGGTTTCGGCCAGCTACCATAACTTCGAACAGGCCCGCGCCGAGCAGAAATTCGTTACCCCGCCCGAGCAGCTGTTCATCGAGAATTACATTCCGCTGTTCGATGCCGATGGCGAGAACGTCACGGCGATGGTCGAAATCTATAAAGAGCCCCATGACCTGATCGTGCGCATCGAGCATGGCCTGATCCTGATATGGCTGGCGATTACCGTGGGGGCCGCGCTGGTCTATATCGGCCTGTACGGCATCATGCACCGTGCCGCGCGGTTGCTGGCAGTGCAGCAGAAGCGGCTGATTAACAACGAGACCTATGTTGCACTGGGCGAGGTGTCGTCGGCGGTGGCCCACAGCCTGCGCAACCCGCTGGCAAGTATCCGTTCCAGTGCCGAGCTGGCCCAGGCGTTCGACGACGGCCCGGCCCAACGCCAAGTCAACGAAATCATCAGCCAGGTTGATCGGATGTCGCAGTGGATCCGCCAGATGCTGCAATCACTGCGCCCGCTGAACGACGAGGCCGTGGCGGTCGACTTGCCACAGGCGTTGCAGGAAAGCTTGCAAATTTATGCCGTGCCGTTGACACGCAGTGGGGTAAGCCTTGACCTGCAACCGTTACCGGCAGTGCAGGTATTGGGGCACCCGACGTTACTGCGGCAGGTGTTCAGCAGCCTGGTTGCCAATGCCCTGGACTCGATGGAGCAGGGCGGGCGTCTGCGTATCGAGGTGGTGCGCCAGAACCGGCGCTGCCTGACACTGCGCCTGTCCGACAATGGCAAGGGCATGAGCGAAGAGCAGCAGCGCATGGCCTTCCGGCCGTTCTTCACCACCAAACAGGGTGGGCTTGGGGTGGGGCTGGTGCTGGTGAAACGCATCATGGAGCGCTTCGGCGGTTCGGTTCGGCTCAGCAGCAGCGAGGGCCATGGTACGCGGGTATCGTTGACGTTCCGCTTGGTTCCTAGCTTATAACAAGCATTAAGTAAAATCTCTAAGTCATTGATTTTTATGGGTTTCATAATGTTTGGGTGATAATTACCCAAATGTGGGGAATCTTCCTCAGGTCGTATTTGGAAATACTTTATAACTTGCTGATTTTTATTGATTTGTTTTTGGTTGGCTGAGTTCTTGCTACGTGATGTGCGGAGCGCAACACGCAACACAAGGCAGCTATCAGGCTGCCCAGGCGGGGTGCTTTCAATTGGCTGTTGGCCTTGAGGCATTTCTGAACGGACGCCCTGTGCGGGAACCACGCGATGCAGATGCTGGAAAACGAAGTTCGCGACAAGCCCGGTGCGACCGCCAGCGGTCTGGCTGTGCCATTGCGTGAGTTCAACCTGCTGCGGTGGTTCTCGGTTATCAGCCTGTTGATCATCACCGCCGTGGCGGGCGGGTTGGGCTATGTGTCAACGCGTTTTGTGGTTCGCGACAGCGTGCAGCGCGATGCCATGCTTACCGCGCAGTTCATTCAGGCCATGGCGCAGGCCGAGGTGCGCCATTCGCAGTTGCCGCCAGGCACCACCATGGGTGAGCTGCTAGACCCGCGTCTGGACCTGCAGCACCTGCAGTTCACCCCCGCACTGGCCGAGTCGACCCGGGTCGAGTTCCTGGACCATGTCGAGCACTTGCCAGATACCTTGCTGACCAACGTCTACGCCCGCGACCGCACCATCGTCTGGTCCACCAACGCCGAGCTGATCGGCCAGCGGATAGAAGCCGATGGCGACCTCGACCGTGCTTTCCGTTCGCGCAAGCCAGTTTCGGCCAGCTACCACAAGGCCGAGGACGATCGCGAAGAACAGAAGTTTCAGCGTGAACCGCGTTACCTGTTCATCGAGAACTACATTCCGCTGTTCGACAGCCAGGGCGAGCAGGTATTGGCCATGGTGGAAATCTACAAAGAGCCACAGGACCTGGTGCGGCGCATCCAGTGGGGTTATGTGCTGATCTGGGCGTCGACCTTGGTGGGCGGGTTGCTTATCTATTTCGGATTGTTCTGGATCGTGCGTCGGGCGGCGCAGATGCTGCAGCTGCAACAGGACCGGCTGGTGGCCAGCGAAACCTACGTGGCGCTGGGCGAAATGTCGTCGGCGGTAGCCCACAGCTTGCGCAACCCGCTGGCCAACATCCGCTCAAGCGCCGAGCTGGCCCAGGAAACCGCCAACGTTGCCGCGCAGAAGAACATCACCGATATCATCAGCCAGGTCGACCGTATGTCGCGCTGGGTACGCGACCTGCTGGTGTCGTTGCGCCCAACCAGCGATGAACCCGAAGCCGTGGACCTGGTGGCCGCCATCGAAGACACCCACCTGGCCTTCGCCCAGCAGCTTGAACGAAACGGCGTGCGCTTCCATTTCGAGGGGCCTGACGTGCAGTGGGTGGTCAGCCAGCCGTTGCAGCTGACGCAAATTCTCAACAGCCTGTTTTCCAATGCCCTGGAGGCCATGCCCTGCGGCGGTATGTTGAATGCCCAGGTCAATGTGCAGGGTGGCCTGCGTGCCGAATTCGTGCTCACCGACACGGGCAAGGGCATGAGCCAACAGCAGGAACGGATGGTGTTCAAGCCGTTCTTCACGACCAAACAGGGTGGTCTTGGTGTTGGCCTGGCCTTGGTCAAACGCATCATGGAACGTTTTGGCGGCTCGGTCAGCCTGAGCAGCCGCGAAGAGGAAGGAACCCGCGTCAGCCTTACATTCAATATCGCAGCGGGAGGGGACCATGGAGCACAGCATCCTGGTAGTCGAGGATGATGAAATTCTCGCCGACAACATTCGCACCTACCTTAGCCTCAAGGGCTACGAGGTCACCGTATGCCATAGCGCGGAGCTGGCGCTGGAGCAGATCGAGCGGGCCCGGCCCGACGCGGTGCTGACCGACAACTCGCTGCCAGGCATGAGCGGGCACGACCTTCTGCGGACCTTGGTGGTAAAGGTGCCGGACCTGAAAGTGATTATGATGACCGGCTACGGCAATGTCGAAGATGCCGTGCAGGCGATGAAGGAGGGCGCCTTCCATTACCTGAGCAAGCCCGTGGTGCTGGCCGAACTCAAGCTGACCCTGGACAAGGCCCTGGCTGCCGAGCGCATGGAGCGCACGCTGTCTTTCTACCAGGAGCGAGAGGCGCAGAAGTCCGGGTTGCAGGCGTTGATCGGCGAGTCGCCAACGATGCTGACCCTCAAGCACACCCTGCGCCAGGTGCTGGATGCCGAACGGCGGATGGCCAGTGACGACCTACCACCGGTGCTGGTCGAAGGCGAAACCGGCACCGGTAAGGAACTGGTGGCCCGCGCCCTGCATTTCGATGGCACGCGCAGCAAGGGGCCGTTCATCGAGTTCAACTGCGCCTCGATCCCGGCCAACCTGCTGGAGGCCGAACTGTTTGGCCACGAGAAGGGTGCATTCACCGACGCCAAGGAGCGCCGGGTAGGCCTGGTGGAAGCGGCCGATGGCGGCACCTTGTTCCTCGACGAGATTGGCGAGATGGACCTCGTGCTGCAGGCCAAGCTGCTCAAGCTGCTGGAAGACCGCAGCATCCGCCGGATTGGTGCGGTGAAGGAGCGCAAGGTTGACCTGCGGGTGATCAGTGCCACCAACTGCAACCTCGAGCAGATGGTGCAGCAGGGCAAGTTCCGCCGCGACCTGTTCTTCCGCCTGCGCATCATTGCCCTGAAGGTGCCGCGCCTGTATGCCCGTGGGCAGGACATTCTGCTGCTGGCGCGGCATTTCCTGGCCCATCATGGCCGGCGTTATGGCAAGCCGAACCTGCGTTTTTCCGCCGAAGCCGAGAGCCTGATGCTGGGCTACAGCTGGCCAGGCAATGTGCGCGAACTGCGTAACATGCTGGAGCAGACCGTGCTGCTGGCACCGAACGAGGTGGTGCAGGCGCACCAGCTGAACCTGTGCATGACGTTGATCGACGAGCCATTGGCCGCTCAGCAGGCGCCGGCAATGTTCGAAATGCCACGGCACGAGCCGGAGCCAGGCACCAGCCTGCCCGACATGGAGCGCGAGCTGGTGTGCAAGACCCTGGACCGTACGGACTGGAACGTGACCAAGTCGGCGCGGATGCTGGGGCTGTCGCGTGACATGCTGCGGTACCGGATCGAAAAACTGGGGCTGAGCCGGCCAGACAAGCGTCAGTGGTAGGGCAGGTGTCTAGTGCTGGCTATCGTCAGCTGCGCCATCTTGCCGGCGAGTGCCCTCCTGGCCGCTGCCCTCCATTCCCGGCAGGTCACGGTTGTCATTCAGCTCTGCCGGCGGGCTGTCCGGGTCGTTGCCCTTGATGCGCGGGTCGGTATCCCGCGGCACGGGCTTCTCGATCGGGTTGAGGGTGCTGTCCACGCCTGGCCTTGGCGCAGTGCTGTGCGGGTCGTCAGGGTAGGTCGGGCCGGTGCCGGCGGCCAAGGCCAGCGGCGAACCGAGCAGGGCGATCAGCAGGATGCTTGTGCGGGGCATAGCAGTCTCCATTGCGTTGGGTAGGGCTCATACCTTCCTTCGGCCCTACCCGACGCATCCAGGTGCCATTGCCCCGATCAACGGTTACACCACCAGCGACAACAGCATGATGAAGATGATGCCGACCACCGAGAGAATGGTCTCCATCATGCTCCAGGTCTTGAAGGTTTCTGCCACGGTCATGTTGAAGTATTGCTTCACCAGCCAGAACCCGGCGTCGTTCACATGCGAGAGGATCAGCGAGCCGGCACCGGTGGCCAGTACCAACAGCTCACGGTTCACCCCCGGCACTAGGTCGATCACCGGCGCAACGATGCCCGCACCGGTAATGGTGGCCACCGTGGCGGAGCCGGTAGCGATGCGGATCACCGCAGCCACCAGCCAGGCTAGCAGGATGGGTGAAATTTCCGCCTGCACGGCCATCTGCCCGATCACGTTGCCCACGCCGGTGTCCACCAGCATCTGCTTGAAGCCACCGCCAGCACCCACGATCAGCACGATGGCTGCAGTGGGGGCCAGGCTCTGGTCGAGCATCTTCATGATCTGCTGGCGGTTGAAGCCGCGAGCCGAACCAAAGGTGTAGAAGGCCAGCAACAGGGCGGCGAGCAGGGCGGTGATCGGGTGGCCGATCAGGTCCATCCACTGGCGCACGATGTGCTCGGCCGGCAGCACCACGTCGGCGAAGGTTTTCAGCAGCATCAACGCGACTGGCAGCAGTACGGTGATGAGGGTGATGCTGAAACTGGGCAGGTTGCCCTGGTCGGAGTCCTTGGCGATCTGGTCCATCAGTTCCTGCGACGGGTTGCCCGGGATGTAGCGGGAAATGAAGTTACCAAACAGCGGGCCAGCGATGATCGCGGTGGGCAGTGCGACGATCAGACCGTAGAAGATGGTCTTGCCGATGTCAGCGTGGAAAATGCCGATCGCCAGCAGCGGGCCCGGGTGTGGCGGGACCAGGCCGTGTACCACGGAAAGGCCGGCCAGCAGCGGAATGCCGATCTTCACCAGCGACACCCCGGAGCGGCGGGCAACGATGAACACCAGCGGAATCAGCAACACGAAGCCGATTTCGAAGAACAGCGGTATGCCCACCAGGAACGCGGCGAACATCATGGCCCAGTGCACGTTCTTCTTGCCGAAGGCGCGGATGAGGGTTTGCGCGATCTGGTCGGCGCCCCCGGAGTCGGCCATCAGCTTGCCGAGCATAGTGCCCAGGGCAAGCACGATGCCGACAAAGCCCAGCACGCCACCAAAACCGTCCTGGAACGATTTCATGACCTTGGCCACCGGCATGCCGGAGGTCAGGCCCAGGAAGCCGGCCGCGAGGGTAAGGGCGACGAAGGGGTGCACTTTGAAGTGGGTGATCAGCAGGATCAGCCCGACGATGGTAACCAGCGCGTCGAGCAGCAGGAAGGTATCAGTAGCCAGTCCGAACATGGTTTGAAGGCCTCGGTCTTATCGTTGTTTTGGGCGTAGCTTTTTGGAACTTTTCCCGCGTTTGCAGGTTGGGGTAGCGCTGTCTTTGGTGAGCCGGAAAACCGCCAGGGTCAGGCGGTTTGCGCCAGCCCCTGCTCACCGCAGCGCTTTAGCCAGCGGTCCACCGCTTCGGCAAGCGCTTCGACGGGTTGGGTAGCATCCAGTGGCAGGGTCAGTGGCTCGCCGCGTGGCGATTCCAGGGCAGCGAACTGGCTGTCGATCAGGCTGGCCGGCATGAAGTGACCGGGGCGGGCCCGCACGCGTTTTTCCGCCTCGGCCGGTGACAGTTCGAGGAACACGAACACCAGCCCGGGCATGGCATCGCGCAGGGTGTCGCGGTAGCGGCGCTTGAGTGCCGAGCAGGTCAGAATCGGGCGCTCCCCAGCCTGGGTGGTGGCCTGCAGCTCCTGACCGAGGCGTACCAGCCAGCCGGCGCGGTCGCCATCGTCCAGCGGGATGCCAGCGCTCATCTTGCGGATGTTTTCGGCAGGGTGGAAAGCGTCGCCTTCGATCAGGCGGCCGCCGCTTCTGGCAGCGATGGCGGCGCCGATGCAGCTTTTGCCGCAACCGGCCACGCCCATCACCACGATGGCGGACAGGGGAGAATTCATCAGTACCTCCTGCGGGGTGAGATAGCGCTGTCTCGTCATCGACGAACAGCCACCTCCCCGGTGTTATTGGTCTTGTCCCTACGCAGTATGGACGCCTGGTGGCGAGCGCGTGATGGCTGCTACCAAAGATTACATTGCCTGCGTCCTGAGACAGCGCTACCTTAGTGGCCGTTCCTTCTCCTTGCAAGTAGTAAAATTACAACATCCATGTCCCGCACCGGCTCCCGCACTACAGGTCGTCCCACCCTGGCAGAAGTTGCCAGGCTTTCCGGGGTTTCCCCGATTACCGCTTCGCGCGCCTTGCGCGGGGTCAGCACGGTTGCGCCGGAGCTGGTGGAAAAGGTTATCGCCGCAGCGGCAACCCTTGGCTATGTCGCCAACCCGGCGGCCCGGGCGCTGGCCTCGGCGCGTAGCCAGTCGGTGGTGGTGTTGATCCCTTCACTGTCCAACCAGCTGTTCATCGATACCCTGGAAGCCATCCACGAGGTCATGCGCCCGCGTGGGCTTGAGGTGTTGATCGGCAACTATCACTACGACCTTGCCGAAGAAGAGAACCTGATCCGTAACTACCTGGCCTATCAGCCCTGCGGCATGCTGCTGACCGGCTTCGAGCGCAGCGATGCGGCGCGCCAGATGCTGGCCGCCAGTGGTGTGCCTTGTGTGCACATGATGGAGCTCAACGGCGAGCCTGGGGCATTGTCGGTCGGGTTTTCGCAACAGCAGGCCGGGCGTGCTGCTGCCCGGCACTTGATCAAGCGCGGTCGCAAGCGCCTGGCATTCATTGCCGCGCAGCTTGACCCACGGGTGATGCAGCGGGCCGAAGGTTTCCGCCAGGCGCTGGCCGAGGCCGGTTTGCAGGCGACCGAGCTGGAGGTACTGGCGCCGGAACCTTCATCGATTGCACTGGGCAGTGCACTGTTCAGCCAACTGATGCATAAGGCGCCGGATGTCGACGGTATTTTCTTCTGTAACGACGACCTGGCCCAAGGCGCGGTGCTGCAGGCCTTGCGCCAGGGGGTGGAGGTACCACGCCAGGTGGCAATGGTCGGGTTCAACGATTTGCCGGCCTCGGCGCACATGGTGCCGCGGCTGACCTCGATTCGCACGCCTCGGGCTGCTGTGGGGCGTGGGGCGGCGCAGGCGTTGCTGGCGTTGCTCGATGGCAAGCGGGTGCCGAACGCGCAGCAGGACTTGGGCTTTGAGTTGATGGTGCGGGAGAGCTCCTGACTTCTACCCCCTGTGGGAGCGGGTCTACCCGCGAACACCGGTGCAGCCGGTGCCATATGTCGCGTTGCCTTCTTCGCGGGTGAACCCGCTCCCACAGGAATGGTGGTAATTTAAAGAATGTAGTAATTACAAAGTGATAGCACTGTGCTTGCATGCTAATGATGGCGATCTATGCTCATGAAACCGCGCATAAAGGAGCCCGGCGTCATGTTCGATTTCCACCGTAAGTCCGATTTGGTCGAGATCCAGCGCAGCCAAAAGGCTTTGGCCACCGCACAGGCCAAACTCGCCGCTATCAGCCGCTCCATGGCGATGATCGAATTCGCTCCCGATGGCACCATTCTCGATGCCAATGAGCGTTTCTGCCAGGCCATGGGTTACAGCGTTGACGAGTTGCGTGGCAAGCACCACCGGTTGTTCTGCGAGCCAGACTACGCAAAAAGTGCCGAATACCAACAGCTGTGGCGTGAACTGGGGCAGGGCAAGGCTATCAGCGGTACCTTCGAGCGCCTTGACAAGGCCGGGCGCGAGGTGTGGCTTGAGGCCAGCTACATGCCGGTGCTGGACGAGCAGCGTCAGGTTACCAGCGTGATCAAGGTGGCCGCCGACATCAGCCAGCGGGTGGTGCAGGAGCATGAAAGCGAAAACCTGCTCAAGGCCATCAGCCGCTCCATGGCGGTGATCGAATTCACCCCCCAGGGCCGGGTGATCAAAGCCAACCAGAACTTCCTCGACACCATGGGCTATCGCCTCGACGAGGTGGTTGGCCGTCATCATGGTCTGTTCTGCCTACCGCACGAACGCGAGTCGGCCGAGTACCGCGAGTTCTGGGCGTCGCTTAACCGTGGCGAATACCATTCGCACCGTTTCGAGCGTATCAACAAGCAGGGGCAAATGGTCTATCTGGAAGCCTCCTACAACCCCATTTTCGACAGCAAGGGGCGCTTGAACAAGGTCGTGAAGTTCGCCAGTGACATTACCCGCCAGGTCTGCACCCAGCAGAACGCCGCCGATGCTGCCCATGCCAGTTCCATGCAGACCGACGCCTGCGCGCGCAAGGGCACAGAAGTGGTGCAGCAGACGGTGCAGGTGATCGAACAGATTTCCCAGGAGCTTAACGATGCCGCACGCAGCATCGATGCGGTCAGCAAGCAATCGGATGTGATCGGGCAGATCGTGCTGACCATTCGCGGCATCGCCGACCAGACCAACCTGCTGGCCCTGAATGCCGCGATCGAAGCCGCCCGTGCCGGCGAGCACGGGCGAGGCTTTGCGGTAGTGGCCGATGAGGTGCGTAACCTGGCGGCGCGAACCAGCAAGGCCACCCTGGAGATTGTCGATGTGGTGCGGCAAAACCACGACCTGTCGCTACTGGCGGTAGCCAGCATGCAGTCGAGTCTGAATCGCACCGGTCACGGGGTGGCGTTGGCCAACGAAGCAGGTACGGTGATCATGGAAATCCAGCAAGGCTCACGTCACGTGGTGGATGCCATCAGCCAGATCAGCTCGACGCTGCAATTGCACTGAGCGCATCGCGCATTTCGTCAAGCAGGGCTTGCAGGCTGGTTTGCAGCAGCGCGCGCTGCTCGACCGTCGGCAGCCCCTGTGCGTGGGCGAGCTCGATGGCTTCGCAGTCCTTGACCACGGTGCGCACCCTGATCATCTTGGCGCCACCCTTGATGCGATGGGCCAGGGCCCGCACGGCCTCGTCGGCGGCGTCTGGTGCCAGGGCACGCAAGTCGGCCAGGTCTTCGGCGACGCTTACCGACAGTTGTTCGAGCAAATGCCGCGTCAGCTGTTCGTCGTCCTGGGTCAGGTGGCGCAGTTCAGCCAGGTCGAACCCGCTATGGCGTGTGGTCGGTGTTTTTTGTTGCTGAGGGCGGACCTGGGGCAGATGGGCCTTTAGCGAACGTAGGCCAATCGGCTTGAACAGGCATTCGTCCATGCCGCTGGCCAGGCAGCGGGCGCGCTCCTCGGCCTGGGCATTGGCGGTCACGCCGAGAATCCTGCACGCTGGCAGGCTGCGCTCACCCTCCAGGCTGCGAATGCGCCGGGTCAGTTCGTGGCCGTCCATGACCGGCATGCTGCAATCGGTAATCACCAGGTCGAAGCGCGCTGCCTGCCAGCGTGCCAGGGCGATTTCGCCATTTTCCGCCAGGGTCACGCGATGACCCAGGGTATGCAGTTGCCGCTCCAGCAACAACAGGTTGGCGGGGTAGTCGTCGACCACCAGAATGTTGAGCGGGCCGCTAGTGCCTTCATGAGCTGGCGGGTCTTGCTCGGCCTGTACCGGTGCAGCACTGGTGGGCAGCTGCAGGCAGACTTGCACGCGGGTGCCGACGCCTTCCACGCTCTGCAGGCTCAAGGCGCCGCCCATCAATTCGGCGAGGGTGCGGCTGATGACCAACCCCAGGCCTGCGCCTTGGCGGGCCCTTGGGCCGTCGGCCTGAACAAACGCATTGAACTGCCGGGCCTGGTCGACAGGGCTGATGCCGATACCGGTGTCGCGCACATTCAGCTCGATTGCCAGAATGCCCTGGCCGGCAACTTTGGGCAGTAGCAGGCTCGCCTGCACTTCACCGCGATCGGTGAACTTGATGGCGTTACTGACCAGGTTGGACAGAATTTGCTTGCACCGCAGCGGGTCAGCCAGCACCCAGACCGGCTCTGCCGGCAGTTCGCCGTGCAGGTGCAAGCCTTTGGCCCGTGCATTGCCCTCGAATACCCGCAGTGTGGCGCGCACCAGCTCTACCAGATCGGTGGGTACTGGCTGCAGGCTGATGTGGCCGGATTCTATGCGGGAAATGTCGAGAATGTCGCCAATCAGCTCAAGCAGGCCGGTTGCCGAATCGTAGGCGGTCTGTAAAAGCTGGGTGTCGCAGCGGCCGCCACGGCTGTCCTCCAGTGCCAGTTCCAGCAGGCCGATCACGGCATTCATCGGGGTACGGATTTCGTGGCTCATGGTGGCCAGGAACGTGCTTTTGGTCTGGCTGGCCTGTTCGGCGTCGTCCTTGGCCTGGCGCAATTGCTCAAGCAGCCCGCGGCTCAACGCCAACTGTGCCTGAAGCGCGTGCTGGGCCTCTGTGCGCTGGTTGATCAGCTTGCGCAGGTAGCTGTTCCAGAATATGACGCCAGCCAACAGCAGGGCCGACAGCACCAGCACCTGCAAGGCCAATGTGCGGTAGTCGCGCCAGGGGCTGTCGCTCACCAGCGTGCTGGTACGCCAGCGGTTGATCAGTTGATCGAGCTCTTCGGGCGGAATGCTTAGCAGCGCCTTGTCGAGAATGGCCTGTAGCTGGGGCAGGTCGGCGGCGACGGCAAAGGCGGCGATGGCCGGTTCGTCGTCGAGGACGCTGGCGATGCGCAAGCGGTCCTTGAACACATGGCTGATGTAGTAGGCGGCATTGATATGGCTGCTAAGGGCAACGTCGGCGGTACCGTTGGCCACGGCCTCCATCTGACCGAGCGGGTTATCCACTTCGACTATCTTTGCCTGCGGATAGCGCTGTTGCATCAGGGCCCGTTGCGGTGAACCACGCACCAGGGCGATGCGCTTGCCGTTCATGGCCTTGGCTTGTGCGGGAGATTCGACGTCGCTGCGGGTGACGAGCACGCGTGGGCTGACCAGATAGGGGCGGGTGAAGCGCAGTTGCTTCAAGCGGTCAGCGCCGTAGCCCAGTGCCCCAATCATTTGTGCTTCACCGCGGGCCAGGCGGTCCACCATGGCCTGTGCTGAAGCGCTGTCGACGGGGGTGAACTGCAGCCCTGTGCGCAGCGAGATCTGCTTGAGCAGGTCGAGGGTTATGCCACTGGGGCGATGCTGAGCGTCGTTGAAGGTCAAGGGGGCCAGCGAGGTATTGACCAGCACGCGGATGGTGGGGTTGGCGGCGATCCAGGCCTCTTCTTCTGCGCTCAAGGCCGTGAGATGGCGCTGCAGCAGCAGGCTGGTGTTACCACTGCTCCAGCGGCGCAGGATGTTCAGGCGTTCGCTTTCGCTGATGCGCGCCAGCGCTTTGTCGACCAGCCGATGCATGCGTGGGTTGTCGTTGGCCAGGGCAAAGGCGAAAGCCCCTGGGGCTACCTGGCAGAAGTGGTCAATCTTGAGCGTGCCTTGGTAACTCCTGCCAATCAGGAAGTCAGTGCTGATGGCATCGCCCAGGTACGCATCCGCCTCACCTAGCTCGACGGCTGCCAGCCCGGCTTGGGTCGAGCGGTACAGGCTCAGTTGCGCTTTGGGGTACAGCGTTCGAACGGCAGCGGCGGGCAGATAATGATCGACCATGGCCAGGCGCAGGCCGGCGAGGTCAGGTGTGCCTTTCAGGCTGTGCCCCTTGCGGGTGACGATGACCGGGAGGTCGTCAGCATAGGGGGTGCTGAGGCTAAGCTGAGCGTCAGCCGCCTCGAAGGCATTCGAACTGCCCAGCAGGTCGATGCTGCCTTCACGTAAGGCGATGATCGCCTCGTGGCGGCTGTCGTAGCGCCGTACCTCGACGGGAATGCCCAATTGCTCGGCGATAATCCCGGCGTAATCGGCGCTAAGGCCTTCGTATTCGTGCTGACTGACGTTGATTTCAAACGGTGGATAGTCGGGCCGAGAGCTGCCCAGCACCAGGTGCTGGCGGCGCTGCAGCCATTGCCGGTCTTCGCTGGACAACGCCAGGGGGGCGGCGGCACTGGCCGAGCGCGCCAGCAACTGGCGGGGCTCGCTGCTGGCCAACAGCTCGGCCGAGGCGAGTAAGCCGGTAGCCAGAAAGACGCTCGCCAGCAGGTGCTTCATGGTGTGCAAACGCTCAATACACGCTGTTGCGTTTGGCCAGGTCGACCATTTCCACCAGTGATTCAGTCTTGAGCTTTTCCATGATACGGCCCCGGTAGGTGCTGATGGTCTTGGCGCTGAGGTTCATGCAAGTGCCGATATTCTTGTTGTTCTCGCCGCGCGCCAGGCGTCGCAGTACCTCCATCTCCCGGTTGGAGAGGCTGGCCAGGCGCACGGGCTCGCTTTCCAACGAATTGCTGTTGACCGACATCTGCGGAAAGGTCGAATAACCTTTGGTCAGGGCCTTGAGGGCAAACAGCAGCGCCTCGTGGTCTTCTTCTTTGGTGACGAAAGCGCCGATACCGGCATCCAGGCAGCGACGTACATACAGGTCGGTGGCCTGGCCGGTCAGTACCATGATCTTCGGCACCGGTTCCAGGCACTGCAGGCGCTTGATGACTTCCATGCCGTCCAGCCCCGGCAGGCCGATGTCGAGTATGACCACGTCCGGGCGCAGGTCGCGGGCCACCTGCGCCACTTCACTGCCATTGCCGACTTCGCCGACGACGTGGAAGCGCTCGCGTTCGAGCAGCATGCGCAAGGACAGCCGGACGATAGGGTGGTCGTCGACGATCAGCACGGTTGTCATGAGAAAAACTCCTGTCAGGATGTGGTCCGCTTCCTGGATCACTCAGGAATACGTCTGCAAGTGGGTTAATCGGAAGCGCTGCAAGATACGGCCAATCCCGAAGTTTGGTAATGGCGAGTATAGAAGTGTTGAAAGTCCCTGCTCTTGTTGTTGAAGAATCCTACAAAAAACAGGAAATACATCACCCTGTCCAAGCGGTGATGCCGGTTTTCTTCGGTCGGTCAGGCGCAGGCAGTGTGCGCTTGGTTCACGCGCTTGGCCGAGGCGGGGTTGTTGGCCAATGCCTTGCCGACACGCGTCGGGCGGGCTACCAGCTGGCCCGAACAGTTCGGACAAAGGCCCTGCAAGCGGGTTTCGGCACAGGTGCGGCAGAAGGTGCATTCAAAGGAGCAGATCAGCGCATCGGGGCTGTCGCCGGGCAGGTCGGTATCGCAGCACTCGCAGTTGGGGCGTAATTCCAGCACGGGCCTAACTCCTGTTGGCAGGCGGGAACCTGGAGTCTGCTACGCCACGGCAAGGCTGGCAATGCTCAGTCGGCAGGGCGATACAGGTGGGCGTGCCCGGCACGGTACAAGGCCGACTCGGCGAATGGCGTATCCCCCAGCACATGACCCACCAGGATCAATGCTGTGCGCCGGAAAGCCTTGGCCGCGACGCGTTCGACAATGTCGCCCAGGTTGCCACGCACCCAGTCCTGGTCAGGCCAGGTGGCCCGGTGCACCACCGCTACCGGGCAGTGCGCGCCGTAGTGCGGCAACAGCTCTTCGACAATGCGCGAAAGGTGCTTGACCCCCAGGTGAATCGCCAAGGTGCTGCCATGGCGCGCCAGGTCACCCAGTTGCTCGCCGGGCGGCATGGGCGAGCTGTCGCCGTAACGGGTGAGGATCACCGTTTGCGCCACCTGCGGCAGGGTCAGTTCGCAGCCGAGCAGGGCGGCGCTGGCTGCTGTGGCGGTGACCCCGGGGATGATCCGGTAATCGATGCCCAGCGCCTGCAGGTGGCGGATCTGCTCGCCGATGGCGCCGTACAGTCCAGGGTCGCCGCTGTGTACACGGGCTACATCCTTACCTTGTTCGTGGGCGGTGCGCATGGCGCTGACAATCTGTTCCAGATGCAGTTCGGCGCTGTTGATCACGGTCTCGGCCTGGTGGCCTTCGAGTACGGCGGCGGGTACCAGTGAGCCGGCATAGATAATCACCGGGCACTGGCGAATCAGCCGTTGGCCCTTGACCGTGATCAGTTCCGGGTCGCCGGGACCGGCGCCAATGAAATAGACCGTCATGGAAAGTCCTTGGAGGAAAGAGGGGGAAGCGCTCAGCCGGCGAGGGCGAGGGTCGCCGGGCCCAGTACCTGGCGGGCCAGCAGCAATCTGGCCGTGCCAAGGTGCTGGCTGGCGATGGCCAGTGCCGCGCTCTCGGCCACACCCCAGCAGCCGCTGTGGGCATGGGCGGCGGCGGAGCGGTGGCTGAGCAGGGGTTCGTAAGGTTGCAGTTGCACGCTATGGTACAGCACCAAGGGCAAACCGAGGCGTTCGGCCAGCTGTAGCAAGCCAGGTTCGTCGGCCTTCAGGCTGATGCTGGCGATACCGCGCAGGTCGGCCAATGCCAGGCCCTGGTTGTCCAGGGCCTGGTCCAGCAAGCGTTGCAGGGTATCCGCCGGGCAACCCCGGCGGCAGCCGAAGCCGGCGTAGAGGGGCGGCATCAGGCCCGGCTGGAACGGCGGAACAGCCAGGCGCTGAGCAGGCCCAAGGCCAGCCAGAAGGCGGCGTTGGTCAGCCAGGAGGCCACTTTGAACTGGGTTTCCAGTGCTTCGGGGGCCAGGCTTTCATGCACGTCGGGTTGTGGTGCGCCAATCACATGGGGGATTACCAGCAGCACGGCGCCCAGCGCTTTCAGCAGCAAGTGACGAGCGAACACCAGCAAGGCCAGGCCCAGTGCGGTGGCACTGGCTGTGCCGATCCACCAGGCCTGGCGTTGCCCCAGGTCGGCCGCTGCCGTACCGGGCAGTTCGGGTGGCAGGCCCAAGGTCGGAGCAAGGCAGAAGACGGCGAAGCCGGCCAGCCCCCACCATGCACCCGTCCCGGCGCGCGTCGGCTCGCGCAGGCTGTACAGGGCGGCGAGGATCAGGGCAAAGCCGACCGCGACCACCAGGTTGCCGCCCGTAGTGGACAGCACACGTTGCCAGCCGTCTTCCGGCGACCAGGCTTCGGCACTGTGCTCATGGGCGGGCACATCGCTGCCATGCTCGTGGTGGGCGGCAGGGGCCGAGGACTCGTAGGTTTCCGCCTCAAGAATCAGCGGGGCGACCCAGAAGCTTTGCAGCAAGGTCAGCAACAGGGCCGCAAGCAGCCCGCTGAAGCCCGCGGTACGGGCAATGCGCGTGATCATCAGGCGTACTCAGTGGCAGGGGAAGGCGGCGCTGTGGCGGGTGTCGTGGGCGGCGTTGTGCACGGCCTCAATGTGCGAGAAGCCGGCAAAGTACACCAGGCACAGGCCCAGCAGGCTGGCGCCGACGGCGATGACGATGCGCTGGCTGAGGGTGACAGGCGTGGCAAGGTTGTGTTGCTTGGCGCTGGTGACGGGCATGACGCGTTCCTCTGCTTTTTTTGGGCAATGGGCAAGCGCGGCAGCCCCGAGCGTAGTCGCCCAGGGGAATGCAACAGCGCCCGCCCACCGCGGGGTGTTCATGAACGCCAGGCCGGTCTCCGGGCTTGCGAGGAAGAGCAGGGCTCCTGGAAAGCGTCACCTTCCCATGCCGCATTACAAGGGCACAGTGGTACAGACGCTTCGCTCGCTTACCGTTGCGGGGGCAGCACCGGGATTGTCCGGCCCTGTTGGAGAGCCTGCGACGCACCGGTTTCCCGTTTCACCCCCTAGGGGGCACCTGAACGTGAGGCATAAGGAGAGCATGGGGCGGCCTTGGCGTCAATGCCACCCTCGGTGGCCGCACCCTGAATCACGCGCTCTCGCGGGCAATCAACTTGCACGCCAACAGGTTCAGCCGCTGGACCTCACCGTCACACGCCAGCACACCCAGGTGCTGCAGCACCCGCAGCGCCGCCACTTCGCCAATCTCCCGGGAGGGCGGGCGCAGGGTGGTGAGGCTGGGTAGCAGCATGTCGGCAAAGGGGTAGTCACCAAAGCCGACAATGGCCATGTCTTCTGGCAGGCGTAAGCCGGCGCGCTGGCCGGCCAACAGGGCGCCGGCGGCCAGGTTGTCATTGGCGAAGATGATCGCCTCGGGCCGTGGATTACGGCGGATCAATGTTTCCATCGCCTGCTTGCCCGCCTCGAACGGCGCGCAGTCTGCCGAGGGCACGAACACCCAAGGCTCCAGCCCGGCCTCACCCAGTGCCTCGACATAGCCGTCGCGCCGCTCCAGCGCACTCAGGTCGCCGGCTGCACTGTTTTGCACGAACGCGATGCGCCGGTGGCCCTTGTCCAGCAAGTAGCGGCAGGCCTGCACACCCACCTGATGATGAAGGAAACCTACTTGCAAGGGCGCCCGCTCCGGGCGGTAATCCCATATTTCCACCACGGGCACATCTGCGTCGGCCAGCATCTTTTCCGTGGCCGGGCTGTGGAAATGGCTGGTCACCACCAACGCTGCCGGCGACCAGCCAAGAAACGCTCGCACCGCGCTTTCTTCCTGCGCTTCGCTGAAGTAGCTGGACGCCAACAGCAACTGGTAACCATGCCGGCTGAGGGTATCGCTGAACGCCTGGATGGTCTGGGCGAAGATCGGCCCGGAAATGTTCGGGATCACCATGCCCACGATGCGCCCGCGCGCCGAGGCCAATCCCCCGGCGACCAGATTGGGGACATAGCCCAGCGCCTGTACAGCGGCCTCGATACGTTCACGCAACGGCGGTGACACCTGGTCTGGCTGGTTGAAGTAGCGCGACACGCTGATGGCTGAAACCTCAGCAGCCCGCGCCACCTCGGCGAGGGTGACACGGCCTGCGCCGCGTCGCTTGCGGGGGGGATCCTTGGCTTGGCTCACCGGGCTGCCTCCTGTGGAAATGGCGCGATGGTAGCGCTAACGGATGCGCGATTGGCAAATAGCTATATCGCATATAAATCTGACTTTTAAGTATTTGACGTGCTAAACGGTGGCCGCAGATACTTGTTAATGTTAGCGCTACCAAGCGCTGCTGTTGGCAAGCGCCTGCCACTCGCACGAGCGAGACCAGACAACCACAGCAACTTCGTGTCGGCCCCGTCAAATGGGGGCCTGGTCTGGTTTCCCGAGGCAGTGAGCACCATGCAGAAAAACCGTACACCTTTTCCCGCTACGCAACGCCGGCCGCTGGCCGCAGCCATCCTGCTGGCCGCTTTCGGCCAGGGCGCCCAAGCAGCCGAGCCTGCTGAAACGGGGGCTGCGCAGGCCACTGCACTGGGGGCGGTTACCGTGACAGCCACACGCCGCGAAGCCACATTGCAGGAAGTGCCGGTGGCAGTGTCGGTGATCGATGGCGAGCAGCTGGAGCGAGACAACCGCAACAGCGTGGCCAGCATCGTCCAGCAGGTGCCTACCCTCAACTATCGCGCCGGGGCCTCGAACAAGGACACCTCGCTGTTCATCCGTGGCGTTGGCACCATTTCCACTTCGCCGGGCGTCGAGCCAACGGTGGCGACGGTGGTCGATGGTGTGGTGTTCGGTCGCCCGGGCCAGTCGACCCTCGATTTGCTCGACCTGGAACGTATCGAGGTGCTGCGCGGGCCGCAGGGCACACTGTTCGGCAAAAACGCCTCGGCCGGCGTGCTGAACGTGGTCAGCAAGGCCATCCCTGAACAGACCCAGGGCTATGTGGACTATTCGCACTTTGGTGGTGGCGACGAGAACCGCCTGCGCTTTGGCATTGGCGGGCGCCTGAGCGAGCAGTTCAAGGGGGCGTTGAGCACCTTGTGGGGCGACTACGACGGTAATGTCGAGAACGTTGCCAATGGCCACGACGTCAATGGCTACGAGCGCAAAGGCGCCCGCGGCAAACTGGAGTTCGAGCCCAACGAAGACGTGCGCCTGACCCTGATCGCCGACTACATGAAAGGCGAAGACACCCTGCCCAGCGGTGTGATCACCAGCGCCAGCGCCGCCTTCGCCAGCCAGTTGGGTCCGGTGACGCCAAGCGCCCACAACCGCGACATCAACAGCGACTTCAAGACCCACGTCGAGGACGAGAACCAGGGGCTGTCGGCGCAACTGGACTGGCAGCTGGGCGACTACACCCTGACGTCGATCAGCGCCTGGCGCGGCTGGGACAACACCCAGTACCAGGACGGCGACCGCCGCGCCTTACTGCCACTGACCGCGTCCCACGACAAAGGCACGGTGGACTATGACCAGTACAGCCAGGAGTTTCGCCTGACCTCGCCCAAAGGGCAGTTCAACGAATATGTGCTGGGCGCCTTCTACATGCATGGCACGTCCAAAGAGACCTACCAACGCCTGTCGGTCAACGGCGGTGTGGCCAACAGTGGCCGTGCCGACTACTCCACCACCAACGACAGTGTCGCGCTGTTTGGCGAGAACACCTTCAATTTCACTGACGACTTGCGTGCCATTTTGGGCCTGCGCTGGACCCACGACGACCTCGAATACGACCACCGCCGCGTCTCCACCTCGGCCACTGCTGTGGCCGGTATTCAGCCCTCTACCGCCAGCTCGGGTTCGGTGGATGAGAACGGCTGGAGCGGGCGGACCGGCCTGCAATACGACTTCAACGACAACCTGACCGGTTACGTCACCTATTCGCGCGGCTACAAAGGCCCGGCCTACAACGTGTTCTTCAACATGCAGCCGCGCGATACCGAGGCGCTCAAGCCCGAGACCTCCGATGCCTATGAAATCGGTTTGAAAAGCACGGCGCTGGACAATCGCCTGACCGCCAACCTGGCCGTGTTCCACACCGACTACGACAACTATCAGGCCAACTTCTACGACACCGTGGCCAACCAGGTGGTGACCCGCCTGGTCAACGCCGGCAAGGTCAAGACCCAGGGGGTGGAACTGGATGCCAGCTTCCAGGCCACCTCGCGTCTGAAGCTGTCGACCGCCGTGGCTTACACCAAGGCGCGCGTCGATCACTTCAACTGCCCGGCGGGTGCGGCGGCCAGTTGCAACATCGATGGCGGCCGCTTGCCGTTCACGCCGGACTGGAAGACCTACCTACGCGCCGATTATGTAATCCCGCTGGACAATGGCCTGGATGTGGAACTGAGCAGCGATTACAGCTGGCAGGACGCGGTGCAGTTCAGCCTCGACCAGAACCCGGACACCGTGCAGGGCGCCTACGGCATCTGGAACGCCAGCATCGCCCTGGCCGACTACAACGACGGCTGGCGCGTGGCGCTGCTGGGCAAGAATCTGGGCGACAAGTCGTATGCGCAGATGCTGGCCAGTGGCGGTGACTACATCTACCGCTCGGTACCACGGGATGACGGACGCTACTTCGGCGTGCAGCTGCGCAAGGATTTCTGAGTAGCGATACCTGTGGCTTGCCGGCGATGGGCCGCAAGGCGGCCCCAATCAAGCTTTCAAGGAGAACAACATGCCCCGCCAAATGAACCTGGGTGCCTTCCTCATGGCCACCGGTCACCATGTGGCCGCCTGGCGCCACCCGGCCGTACCCGCCGACCCGCTGGATTTCGCCACCTACAAGCGCACCGCACACATCGCCGAAGCGGCCTGCTTCGATGCCTTGTTCGTCGCCGACAGCGTTGCCGCGCCCAGTGACCCGCTGGCCAGCCACAGCGCCCGCTCGGTGTACTTCGAGCCACTGACCCTGCTGTCGGCGTTGAGTGCGGTCACCGAACGCATCGGCCTGATCGCCACTGCCACCACCAGCTACAACGAGCCGTATCACGTGGCACGCAAATTCGCCTCGCTGGATCACCTGTCCGCAGGCCGTGCCGGTTGGAACATGGTCACCTCCGACGCTGCCGCCGAAGCCGGCAATTTTGGCCGCCAGGCGCATATCCCGCACGCCGAACGCTATGCCCGTGCCGGGGAATTCCAGCAAGTGGTGCAAGGCCTGTGGGACAGCTGGGCCGATGATGCGTTTGTGCGTGACAAGGCCAGCGGCCTGTTCCACGACCCGCAAGCCGTGCGGGCTATCGACCATGTCGGCGAACACTTTCGTGTCAAAGGCCCGCTCAATGTCGCCCGCTCGCCACAGGGGCGACCGGTGCTGGTGCAGGCCGGTTCGTCCGAAACCGGCCGCGAGCTGGCGGCCCAAAGCGCCGAAGTGGTGTTCACCGCCCAGCCCAGCCTGGCACGCGCACAGGCCTTTTACGCCGACCTCAAGGGCCGACTGGCCCGCCATGGGCGGGATGAGCATTCGCTGAAGATCATGCCCGGCGTGTTCGTGGTAGTGGGGCAAAGCCAGGCGCAGGCCGAGGACAAGTACGAACAGTTCCAGGCGCTGGTCGACCCGCGTGTCGGGGTTGGCCTGCTTGGGCGAATGCTCGGCAACTTCGACCTTTCCGGCTACCCGCTGGATGGCCCGCTGCCCGATTTGCCGCCCACCGAAGACGGCCAGCGCAGCCGCCAGCAGTTGCTCACCGAACTGGCCGGCAACGATCAGCTGACCCTGGCCCAAATGGGGCGGCGCATTGCCGGTGGGAGAGGGCACTACAGCCTGGTCGGTACCCCGGTGCAGATTGCCGATGAGCTGCAAGCCTGGTTCGAAGGCAGTGCCGCCGATGGCTTCAACGTGCTCGTGCCGCACCTGCCCCTGGGCCTGGAAGACTTCGCCCGCTATGTAGTGCCCGAGTTGCAGCAGCGTGGGCTGTTCCGCCGCCAGTACCAGGGCCACACCCTGCGCGAACACCTGGGCTTGCAGCGCCCAGCCAACCCTTACTTTGCCGAACGAGACCAACCATGAGCTACACCGCCAACCCCGAGCGCTATGCGCGCATGCCTTACCGACGTGTAGGCCGCAGTGGCCTGGTGCTGCCGGCCCTGTCCCTGGGCTTGTGGCACAACTTTGGTGATGCCACGCCTATCACCACGCAGCGTGCCTTGTTGCACACCGCCTTCGATGCCGGCATCAACCACTTCGACCTGGCCAACAACTATGGCCCGCCCTATGGCAGCGCCGAGATCAACTTCGGCCGGCTGCTGCGTGAAGACCTGCGCAGCTACCGCGACGAGCTGATCATTTCCAGCAAGGCCGGCTGGGACATGTGGCCGGGGCCATACGGGCAGGGCGGCAGCTCGCGCAAATACCTGATCTCCAGCCTGGATCAGAGCCTGGCAAGGCTGGGGCTGGATTACGTCGACATCTTCTATTCGCACCGCTTCGATGCCGACACGCCGCTGGAAGAAACGGCCATCGCGCTGGCCGACATCGTGCGCCAGGGCAAGGCGCTGTACATCGGCATCTCGTCCTATTCCGCCGGCAAAACCGCAGAAATTGCCGCATTGCTCGATGAGCTGAAGGTGCCGCTGCTGATCCACCAGCCGTCGTACAACCTGTTCAACCGCTGGATCGAGCGCGATCTGCTCGACACCACGGATGCCTTGGGTGCCGGGGTGATCGTATTCACAGCGCTGGCGCAGGGCCTGCTCAGCGACAAATACCTGAATGGCATCCCGGCCGACGCCCGGGTGAACCGCGCGGGCGGCGGGTCTTTGCTACCCCGGCACTTGTCGGAAACCAACATCGCCCGTGCACGCGCCCTGAACGACATCGCCCGTCAGCGTGGCCAGAGCCTGGCCCAACTGGCCTTGGCCTGGACACTGCGTGACCCACGGGTGACCTCTGCCTTGATCGGTGCCAGCCGGCCCGAGCAGATCACCGAGAACGTTGCGGCGCTCGACAACCTGGCGTTCACCGCCGAGGAGCTGGCTGCCATCGACCAGTACGCCGTGGAAGGCGGGATCAACCTGTGGGAAAAACCCTCGACCGACTGGAAGGAGTGACCGATGCGCGTGCTACACCTTGCCATGCTGTTGTGGGTGGCCCTGGCCGGAGTGGCCCAGGCTGCAGACCCGGCTACCTTGCGGATTGGCTACCAGAAGGGCTCGATCAGCCTGGTGCTGGCCAAGCAGCATCGTCTGCTGGAGCAGCGATTTGCCAGTACCCGCGTTGAGTGGATCGAGTTCCCGGCCGGCCCCCAGATGCTGGAGGCATTGAACATCGGCAGCCTCGACATCGGCTCGACCGGTGATATCCCGCCTATCTTCGCCCAGGCTGCCGGTGCCGACCTGTTGTACATTGGTGCCGAGCCAGCCAAGCCCCAGGCCGAGGTGATCCTGGTGCCGAAAGACAGCCCGATCAGCGCGGTGGGCGAGCTCAAGGGCAAGCGCATTGCCCTGCAGAAGGGGTCCAGCGCACACAACCTGCTGTTGCGTGCCTTGGCCAAGGCGGGGCTTGGAATTCGCGATGTTCAGCCGGTGTACTTGGCACCCGCCGATGCCCGGGCGGCGTTCGAGCGGGGCAGTGTGGATGCCTGGGCGATCTGGGACCCGTTCTACTCTGCCATCGACCTGGAGGGTAAGGCGCGGCTGTTGGCCGACGGCCAAGGGTTGGGGCTGATCGGGCCGTTCATGCTGGGCTCACGGACCTATGTTGAAGCCCATGGCGCCTTTGTCTGCCAGTTGCTCGATGAAATCAGCCGGGCCGAGGCGCTGACCCGCAGCGATGAGGCTGGGAGCATCCGCTTGCTGGCGCAGTTCATGGGCTTGCCGGAGGCGGTGGTGCAGCGCAGTTTCAGCCACCGGCCGGCATCACCGGTGCTGCCGGTGAGTGATGAAATCGTGGCGGCGCAGCAGCGCACTGCAGCGTTGTTCTTCGACAACAAGATCCTGCCCAAACGGGTCGACATTGCCGGGGCAGTGTGGCAACGGGAGTAAGTTACCCAAGCGGCCTTGCGTCGCGAAGGGGCTGCAAAGCAGCCCCCGACAGCCTCACAGGTTACCTTTCCGCCTGCGTTCTTCCCGATCTACCCGTCTATTTTCAGCACTCATTTCTAACTTCAGAGATTTACAAATGAGTGTATTTACCGCCTATTTCTGCGGCACCGGCTCCCACCGCTTCGACAACGCCAACCCCGATTTCTGGAACGGCGAACTGGTCTCGACCCTGGCCAGCAACGATCAGGGTCGCGAATTCGCCCACTGGATCGCCGTCGACGGTCCCGGCAGCGGTAACCTTCAGGATGACAACCTGTTCGTCGAACCCGGCGGCTATTTCAACTGGACCGGCCAGTTGTTCGGTCGTGGTTGGGAAGAAAACGTCAACCATGTGTTGCAGGTGATCAAAGGCGAAAGCAGCTGGCAGCGCACCCAATTGAGCCAAGAAGGGTACGAGCGACTGAAGGACGCTGGCGTACCTATCCCGGATGCTTCCGCCACAGCCTCCTGGTTCTGGCGTACCTACGACTACGGTAACCGCCACCCGACACCGCAGGAACTGCAAGAGCGCATCATCAGCATGTTCCGCAAACCGCGCCTTCCGCTTCAGGTCAACCTGGTGGGCTGGAGCCGGGGAGGGATCAGTTGCCACATGCTGGCCAACGCCATGGCACAAGACCCGGCGCTGCGGGACATACCGGTGAACATATTTGCTATCGACCCGGTACCCGGGATTGGCAATGTGCAAACCGAACGCACCACACTGGCGGCAAACGTGCGTGAATATGTCGGCTTCTATTCGCGGGATGAGCGTTCCAAAGGGTTTGCCTGCGTGATCCCGTCCGTGGACAGCCGTACGCAGATCTCCATTTATCCGATGTCGGGTCGCCATGCCACGCTGGTGGGCAACGCGTCGGCCGATGGTGCGAGCGGTGGCGAGGCGTTCAAGGAACCTGGGCTGGTCGTTCGTCATTTCGCTGAAGTCTGCCTTACCCGCTGGGGTGTTGCCCTGGACAAGCGACTGGCCTTGAGCGATCGGCAGCTCATGGAGTATCACCGGGCGATGACCGCTGCCGAAAGGCAGTACCACGCCATGCGCAGCCAGTCTTACACGGTGCTGACCGAGGGTGAGCGAGATGATCGGCTGGTGCATTGCGGCGAGGCTTGCACGCACTTCAGCAAGGTGTGCGGTGATGACTATGATCCGACCGAAGGCCTGGCTTTGACGCGTTGGGACGCGACTACCTACAAGGCGCTGCGGTAGCCGATGCGGGCGGCCGGATCAGCGGAAAAATATTTTGCATGGTCCCTCTATCCAACCGCCCCGAGTTCGATTGAAAATGGCGCCGCGGGCCAGCCCCGATAACAACAACCTTCCCTCCGTGACATCATGTCTGAATATAACCCTTGCCTTGACTGCGGCGCCTGCTGCGGGTACTTCCGTGTGTCCTTCTTCTGGGGCGAATGCCAGTCTGCCGGGGGGGTCGTGCCAGATGACCTGGTGGTGCAGATCAACCCCACCCGCGTTGCCATGATCGGCACCGATGCCAAGCCATGCCGCTGTGTCAGCCTTGAAGGCGAGATCGGCAAAGAGGTGGCTTGTACCATTTATGCCAACCGTTCCAGCCCTTGTCGCGAGTTCGAGGCGTCGTGGGAGGGTGGGGTGCACAACCCCAGCTGTGACGACGCGCGGGCGGCGTATGGGCTGCCGCCACTGACGCCGCCAGGGGCGAATGAACCGCATTGGCCGGATGACGGGGCAGAGGTGGCCTGATCGGCTGCATCGGTGCCTGGCAGCGTTCGGGGCCGCTTTGCGGCCCATCGCGACGCAAGACTGCTGCTGCAATTGATCGCGTAAACCCGAGGGATCACCCTTGGGCAAACGCCGTCAGCTTCTCGCCATCCAGCCGGTAGCGCACCCACTCATCCTGCGCCTCGGCACCGAGCTTCTCATAGAAGCCTATCGCCGGCTCGTTCCAGTCCAGCACGCTCCATTCCAGGCGGCCACAGTTGTTTGCCACCGCTTCGCGGGCAATGTGCCGCAGCAGTTGCCGCCCGGCACCGTCGCCTCGCTTCTCAGGCGTCACGTACAGGTCTTCCAGGTAAATGCCGTTGCGCCCGAGCCAGGTCGAGTAGCTGTAGAAGTACACGGCAAAGCCGACTGCCTGGCCATCGCGCTCGCACATGAGGCTGTGCACCGTGCTGCCCTCGCCAAACAGGCTGTGCTCGATGTCGGCGAGGGTGGCAACCACCTCGTGGCGGGCGCGTTCGTATTCGGCCAGCTCGGTGATAAAGGCCAGAATCTGCTCGGCATCGGAACGAACGGCAGGGCGAATGGTGAGGCTCATGGTAACGGCTTCCTTGATCCAGGTCTGCAGTACAGTGATGTGTATTCACAAAATTTAATGCAACTGTACAGGTCGCAGGGAAGGGCGACTCCGCTAGTGTGACAGCACCTGTAACGAAAGTGGAATGCCCGCCATGCTTGCCTCTGCCGACCTGCTGACCGCTTTCGTGCTGTTTGCCTTCGTGTCTTCTATCACCCCTGGCCCGAACAACACCATGTTGCTGGCCTCGGGGGTGAATTTTGGTGTGCGCCGCTCTATCCCTCACGCCTTGGGCATAAGCGTCGGCTTCATGGTGATGGTGCTGGCCGTCGGCCTGGGCCTGGGTGAGGTGTTCAAGGCCTGGCCGCCGCTGTACACGGTACTGCGCTACGCCGGCGCCGCCTACCTGCTTTACCTTGCCTGGAAAATCGCCACCTCCGGGCCGGTCGGCACGGCCTCGTCCAGCGCCCGGAAACCGCTGGGTTTCTGGGGGGCGGCGGCGTTCCAGTGGGTCAACCCCAAGGCCTGGGTGATGGCGGTGGGGGCGATCACCACCTACACGCCTGCGCAAGGCTATGTGACGAACGTGATTGTGATCGCGGCCTTGTTCGCGTTGGTCAACCTGCCCAGCGTCGGCGTGTGGGTGATGTTTGGCAGCGCCTTGCGCACTCTGTTGCAGAACCCCCGCTGGCTGATGCTGTTCAATGTCCTGATGGCCTTGTTGCTGGTGATTTCACTGTACCCGCTGCTGTTTGTAGAATCAGCGTTTTCCTAGCCCCGCGAGTACAGCAAACCGATGCAGTTGATTCCCTGGTCCCACGAATGCGCCGAAGGTTTTACCCTGCGTGGCTGGCGAACCCCGGCCAGTGGCAAGCCGCTGCTGCATTTCTTGCACGGCAACGGCTTCTGTTGCCTGGCCTACCAGCCATTGCTGATGGGCCTTGGCGAGCATTTCGACCTGTGGCTTTGCGACGTTCAGGGGCACGGCGACAGCGATCACGGTGGCGTGTTTCGTGGGTGGAACCGTACAGCCGAGCTGGCAGTGGAGGCTTTTCAGGCCGAGCGTGGCGAGTATGGCGATGTTCCCCGGTTTGCCGTGGGCCACAGCTTTGGTGGCGTGCTCACCGGGCTGATCCTAGCCAGTGAGCCGCAACTGTTTGCCCGCGCGGTGCTGCTTGACCCGGTACTGTTCAGCCGACGCATGATCGGTGTGATGGGGGCGGCTGCTCTGGTTGGCCTGCACCAACGCCATGCCCTGGCGCGCAAGGCTGCCAGCCGTCGCAGCCACTGGCCCGATCGCGAGGCAGCGCTGGCCTCGCTGAAAGGGCGGGGCATTTTCAAGGGCTGGGCCGATGCGGCGCTGCAGGCCTATGTCGAACATGCCATCGGCGATTGCGGTGATGCGGTAGTACTCAAGTGCCGGCCCAGCCGGGAAGTGGAAATTTTCAGTTCGTTCCCCAGACGCATGTGGGCAAGCCTGACCGCAATCAGAACGCCGACGCGGGTGTTGTATGGCGAGCAGACTTATCCCTTCGTGCCGCACTCAGTAAACCGTCTGGCGGCGCTCAACCGCGCCGTGACTGCACATCAAGTTGCAGGTGGGCATTGTTTCATGCAGGAAGATCCGGCTGCGGCGGCTCAGCAGGTGCTCGCTTTCTTGCAGGGCTAACTGTTCCATGCATGGAACGATGCATGCCAATTCAGCTGGCTACCGCCAGATTGTCGTCATTGATAAGGTTAACTCAGCCAAGAGAGGAGCCTTCTCATGAAACAGATTCTGGGTATCCACCGCAGCCCGCACGCCCATTGGGTGGGTGACGGCTTCCCGGTGCGCAGCCTGTTCACCTACGACAACCTGGCCAGCCGAATCAGCCCATTCCTGCTGCTGGACTACGCCGGGCCCCATGACTTCAGCCCCACCAACGCACGGCGTGGCGTTGGCCAGCACCCGCACCGCGGCTTCGAGACGGTCACCATCGTCTACCAGGGCGAACTGGAGCACCGTGACTCCACGGGCGCTGGCGGCCTGATCGGCCCTGGCGACGTGCAGTGGATGACCGCAGCCAACGGCATCATCCATGAAGAGTTCCATTCCCCGGGCTTTGCCCGCAGTGGCGGTACGCTGGAGATGGTGCAGCTGTGGGTCAACCTGCCGGCGCGAGACAAGCGTGCAGCGGCCGGTTACCAGACGTTGCTGGCGCAGGACATCCCTGAAGTCACGCTGGACGGCGAGGGCGGTAGCTTACGGGTAATTGCCGGTAGCTACCGTGGGCATACCGGCCCTGCGCGGACGTTCACCCGCATGGATGTATGGGACCTGCGGCTGAACGCCGGTGTAGCCCTGCAACTGCCGGTGGCCGCCGGGTGCAACGCGGCGCTGGTGGTGTTGCGCGGTAGCGTGCAGGTCAACGGTGAGCGCGAAGCCGGGCCCTCAAGCCTGGTGCTGCTGGACCGGGGTGGCGAGGATGTAACGGTCGAAGCGCTGGAAGGTGCCAGCGTGCTGCTGCTCAGTGGCGAGCCTATCGATGAGCCGATCGTCGGTTATGGCCCGTTCGTGATGAATAGCCAAGCGGAAATTGCCGAGTCGTTCGACGACTTCCATGCCGGGCGGTTTGGGCAGATGCAGGATGCGCGTCGTGATGCGGCGCACTGAGCGGTAGCCCGCCATACTGAACGCTGCCAAGACCACTCGTCGCCTAGTGTGCGATTGCGATCGAACACACGGCCCCTGCTGGCAATCTTCCACTAAGGTGCTAAGGGATTCCCCGCATCATCATTGCCCCGGCGCATGGACGCCCGCCCCGGCATGCGCAATATCAATTGGCGCCTCGCCTCACAAAGGCGTAATTCCACACAACAGACCATCCCACAGAGAGGGTCGTACCATGTCGTTGATTGGAGTTTCGATGCTAGAGATGCGGCAGTTGATCGAGCAGGCCTGCTTGCCTGATCGCTGTGAAGTCAGCTGCCTGGATGGCACCAACCTGACCATCCGCCTGGGTCAGGGTCAGAGTCTCGACGACGGCGTGACCCTGAGCGGGGTCCCGCTGCAAAGCCTCAACAGCTGCCGTGACCTGGTCCACCTGGTGGGGCAGCTGCACGCGCTGCGTGACAGCCACCCGGTGCCACTTAAGGCCATTGCCTGAGTGAGCCGATGTATACCCGGCCGGCTTGAGCTGGCCGGGTTTATTTGCGTTATCCGGCCTACTGCAGCTCCAGCAACAGGTTCAAACCCCCATCCCCGCACTTGCCTTGGTCACGTACGACACCGTGGTAACTGCGCCCGTCCCAAACGAATGCCACGCTGTGGGCTCGGTCGACCTTGTCGGGCAGTGGCGGACAAATGTGCAAACGCAACGCTGGCCGGCCCTGCAGGTTGAGCGCGGCGAGTTGGCACTGGCACTCCACGCTTTGCGCCACCGGGCCAAACAGGGTGTCGCGCACGTAATCGAGTTGCAGCGAGGCATTGGGTGCACGGCCGGGCATTTTCATGAGCGTGCGGCTGATGAGTCGTGTGGGGGCATCGGGCAAGGCAAGTACGGCATGGCAGGCTCCTGGGTGTGAGAACGCGGCTTATTGTTTGAAGCTTGCCAGACCAAGATGTTCAACGTGTTTCATGCACGTTCATCGTGTTTGTGTCAGCTACCGGCCTTGCGCAACGTGAGGTTGATCCGCCGCTCGCCCATGCGCGGATGCACGCCGGGCTTGATGGGCTGCACCCCGTGAAAGCGCAAGCGGTCTTCGCCGCCCCAGATCAACACATCGCCATGGCTCAGGGGTACGCGCTGGGTCTTGTCGGCGCGCTGCAGGCCCCCCAGCAGAAAAACGGCCGGTAACCCCAGCGACAACGACACGATCGGCTGGCTGAAGTCCTGCTCGTTGCGGTCCTGGTGCAGGCTCAGGCGGGTGCCGGGCAGATAATGGTTTACCAAGCAGGCGTCGGGGACAAAACCCTCGAAACCGGCCATTGCCGCAGCGCGGGTGGCCAGGCTCAGTATCACCGGGGGCAAGGCGGGCCAGGGCCTGCCGCTGAGCGGGTCGGTGGCACTGTAGCGATAGCCGTGTTCATCACTTACCCAACCCAGTGCGCCGCAATTGGTCAAGGCGACGGCCATGTGCAGGCCTCCCGGTGTGCGCATGTGCCGGAACGGCGCGGCGCGCAGTACCGGGCGCAAAGCGTCCAGCAGGGGTTCGATTTCGCCCAGCGCGAAGCCGGGCAGCAGCACGGTATGGCTGGCCAGGCGTTGTGGCTGAGGGCCGAACAGGTCGAGGTCGGACTGGATCATGGCACTGCACAGGTTCAAGGGTTACGGCATTGTATCCCGGCATGTGCAATCGAGAAAAAGGAACCGCGGCACCAGGGAGAGGAGCACCGCGGTTCAAGGGGGGAGTCGTTTACTTCTGGGTCACGGTGGCCAGGTTCGCGCTGCCCAGCTGGGTGATGGTGGCGGTTTGGGCGATACCGCTCTGGTCGACGTACGCCTTGTTGCCCTGGCCTCCCTGGGTCACGTAAGCGACGTTGATGCTGTCAGTCTGCTTGATGGTGGCTTCGTTGCCGCTACCGTACAGCTGGTTGGTATAGCTCTGGTTGCTGTACCCGGACTGGTCCAGCGTGATGGTGTTGCCAGTACCCTGGCTGTTGCCGTAGGCGTAGTTGTCGGTACCGCGCTGGTCGGCGATCAGGATGTTGTCCGTACCGTTCTGATCGAAATACAGCTCGTTGTTGCTGTCGGCCTGCTTGGTCTGCATCTGGTTGCCTTTACCCGTCTGGGTCAATGTGGCCAGATGGTCAGATCCGTTCTGGGTCAGGTTGACGCCGTTGCCGTTGCCGTTCTGGTTGATGGTGGCGTGCTGATTGGTGCCGAACTGGCCGCCCATCTTGGCGCCTTTCCAGTTGCTGGCGGTGATGCTGTTGCCATTGCCTTTGGTATTGATGGTCAGGTTGAGGTTTTCACCATTCTGATAGGTGAAATGCAGGTTGTTGTTACCCGTCTGGGTGATGGTGGTGGTCGAGTTGTTGGTCTCGAACTGGTCCGACCAACTGGCGTTGGCGTTGCCTTGCTGCGACAGGCTGACCTTGTTGCTCATGCCAAAGCTCTGGTCGATATAGCCTTCGTTGGACTGGCCGGTCTGGACCACGGAAGCCTGGCTGCCAATCTGGGTGTCCTGCCACACTTCAACCGAGTTGCCGCCACCGTATTGGCCAATGCCAATGGTGCCACCGGTACCTTCGCGCTGGTCGCCGTAAGCCCAGTTGTCGTGGCCATCCTGGTAGACCTGGGTGTCGCCGGCGGCATGGTTCAGGTGCTCGGCGGTGGCGTAGTTGTCTTGGCCGGTCTGGTTGACGGTACTGCGGTTGTTGCTGCCACCGAAGGTCTGTTCGATGAAGGCCTCGTTGCGCTGGCCGGATTGCCAGGTGGTGGCTTTGCTGCCTTCCTGGCTGTCCTGCCACACGGTGGATTTGTTACCGACACCTTGCTGGGTTTGCAGCGATTCGTTGTTCAGCCCCACCGACTGGCTGGCGAAAGCGTCGTTGTAGCTGCCTGCGGCTTGCTGTTTGATCCGGCTGCCATTTTCGAACAACTGCTCGGCATAGCCGGCGTTGTACTGGCCGGTGGCACTCTGCTGGATATCACTGGTGCTTTCGGTTTGCACGGCCAGGTGATTGTGGCCCTTGCCGGTCTGGTTCTGGGTGGCCGAAGCGAAAGACGCCTGGGTCTGGCTGACTTCGGCGATGTTTTCCTTGCCGTCCTGGGTCTGGGACGAGGTGCTGTCAGCAGCCATGGCCTGACCAGCGAGGGCCAGGACGATAGCGGCACTTAACGGAGCGAGCTTGTACATGGTGGTGCCTCCAGGTCTATCGGTATTGGGTGATCTGAACATGCTGGCCATTGCCGGTCTGGGTCACGGAGCTGTTGAGGCCCGAGCCGGACTGCACGATGCTGGCGCTGTTGTCGTTGCCGATCTGCTCGATGGCTGCGCTGTTGCTGCTGCCGCTCTGGCGGATCGATGCGCTGTTGCCATTTCCCTGTTGGCTGATGCTGGCCATCAGGTCACTGCCTTCCTGCAAGATGTACGCTTCCTGCGTACCGCCGGCCTGGACGATGCGGCCCAGCAGGGCCTGGCCGTTCTGGTCGAGGGCGGCGCGGTTGCCCGACCCTTGCTGCTCGATCACCGCAGCCTGACCGGCACCGACCGGTAGCAGGCGGATGATCACCGGGTCACCGAGGTCGTTGCCGGGCGCAAGGTCGGCATTGTCCATCAGGTCGTCGGCCCAGCTGGCCTGGCCCACGAGGGCCAGGCTGAGAAGCAGTGGATACAGGCGTTTCATGGCGTTTCCCCGCCTTTACTGCACAACCACGTTGACGGTGCGGGTAGTACCCGGGCTGGTGGTGATGGTTGCCGTCGGCGCGGCGGTCGGGACTATCGTGGTGCTGTTGCTGACGGCCAGGCGCCAGCGGCCGTTAACCGGCACTGTGGTGGTACCCAGCGTCTGCACCCCGGTGGTGGTGGTGACCCGGACCGTGACAACGTTGCCCGTGGTAACCGATGAGGTACCGCTGATATCCCAGTTGTAACGGTTGTTGGAGCGTGCCGTGACGGTGGCTGCCGTAACCGTGAAGGTTTCGGCGGCTGGCCGTGGCGACACGTTGACGGTGACCGTACCCGGGGTGGACAGCGCCCCCAGCGAGTCACTTGCCTGGTAGGTGAAGGTGGTGGTGAAGGCTGCGGTTACCGTGGCCGGTGGGGTGTAGGTCACCGTGGTGCCATCGGTGCTGACAGTGCCTCGGCCTACCGCCGGTTGTGTGACGGCCGCAACAGCCAACGGCACGTTGCCTTCCGGATCGGTGTCGTTGGCCAGCACGTTGATGGTCAAAGGCACGCCCAGGGTGGCGACCGTTTCCGGGTTGGCGGTGGGTGCCTGGTTGGGTGCAACGTTGATGGTGACCGTAGCCGGTTCCGACTTCAGGCCCTTGGCGTCCACCGCGCGGTAGCTGAAGGTGGCCACCAGTGGTTGCGTAGCCCCGGCTGGCGGGGTGTAGGTGACCGAGGTGGTACCGTTGAGCACCACGCCGCCAAGGCCGGTGCCTGGTTGGGTGAGGTCACTGATGGTCAGCGGCACGTTGCCGTCCGGATCGCTGTCGTTTTGCAGCAGATTGAGGGTAATGGGCACACCGACACTGGTGCTGCCAACATCGGCCTGGGCCAGCGGCGGCTGGTTGGCCGCTTCAACCGGTGCGTTGCCGACCACGATCACCGGTTCTACATCGCTGCCCCCGTGGGCAGACTTGACCGTAACGGTGGCCGGCGGTTGCGCCACATCGTTGACCGTGATGCTTTGCAGCGTGCCTGCTTTCGACATGCGGCCGTAGCCTTGGGCGAGCATGTCGGGGATGACGACCTCATCACTGGACCTGGCCTCGATCAGCAGGCGTTTGTTGGCCCAGTCATAGCGTGCAGTGCTGACCTTGACCACATCGGTCAGCTTGCTCGACAGCGCGGTCGGTTGGGTGCCGCCAGCACTGTTGCTGGCGGTAACCACCACCACCGCAGGCGGTACGGCCTGGCTAAGTTGCTGGCTGAAGAACAGGCCGTTGTTGTCCGCCGTCAGATTGAACTCGCAAGGCGAAGGGGGCGTGCCGATCAAGGCCAGGCCATTGCGCATGCACAGGCTGGCCTCTCTCGGAGCCTTGGCGAACACTTCTACACGGGTGCCGCCACCGTTGCGCGAATAGGTGGCTCGCTCCAGCGTGACCGGCGTTTGCGCGCGTTGGTCCAGCACCTTGCCCGAAACGGTGAACAGTGCGGTCTCGATGCGCCCGGGCGGGCCGTCGATGCGGATGAAGTTGGTGTTGAACGGGCTGCCGACCACGGCTTCCGGGCGATTCGGGTCGCCGATGAACGTTTCAGTGGCGCCGGTATCCGGGTTGACCTCGGTATAAGGGCCGCCAACCCCGCGCAGCCATGGCCCGAGTGCACCGTTGAGTGCCCCGGTGAAGTTGCCCGGTGCGCCGATGCCGATGTCGCGGGTGATGTTGATCGCCCGCCGGCCTGGCGTGGTGACGTTGACCGTTTCCACACCATAGGGGTGGGTAATGGTGTAGGTACCGGCGCGTGGCACCGAGACGCGGATACGAATGCGGGCGAAGCTCTGCTGGTCGCCGTCTACCGGGTTTTCGGCGGCAAAGGCCGCTTCCAGGCCGGCAACGTAGGCATCCAGTTCATAGCCGCTGTTGCCGACTGCCGGGATGGTGGCCTCGGCCAGGAACCAGAACATCTCTGGCGGCCAGTTGTCGGGGAATACCAGCGGCAGTGCATCGTCGTAGATGCCGGGCTCTGGCAGCAGCGTGCACATGTAGGATGGCGCGGCGGGGGTGCCGGGTACCCGGGTGCTGGTGGCGCGTGACTGGCACAGCTCCAGCGACTGGTTGAGGCTGTCCTTGTACCACATGGGGTAGCCGCCCGTGGCGAAGGTGTAAGGCCCTGGGTCGACTTCAGACAGCGCAGCGAAGGCGGTGCTGGTAACGGTGAGGGAAAAACCGGCGGCGAACAGCGCACGGCGCGACCAAGTGTTCATGCGGCCTCCTTGAAGGCTGAGCCTTTGTCTGTTCATGGCACCAGCACCACGTCTTCGGTGTCGCTACCGCCATTGGCACTGGTGACCTGCACCTTGGCCGGCGGGATGGGCGAGAGGGTCATGCTCAACGTTTTCACGGCGCCGGTGCCGCCAAGGTTGCCGATCAACGTGCCGTTGCCGGTGTGTGCGGTCAGCACTGGCGGGGTGGTTTCGTCGCTGGTACTGGCCACCAGGGTCAGTTCGCCCGTGGACAGGCGGTATTGGGCCTGGGTAATGGTCACCAGGTCGGTCAGCGGCACATTGCGGGTTGTCAGGCTGCTGGTCGGGATCGCCACGCTGTTGTCGGCGGTTAGCGTCAGGATGCTGCCTGCCGCCGGGTTGAGGGCCGACTGTGCATACCAGGCACCGGTGCCGTTGGCCTCGGTGAGGTTCAGGCTGGGTGTTTGACTGGTCAGGCTGACGCTGGCCGGTGGTGGCGGGGCCATCACGAAAATGTCTTGCTGGGCGCGCAGGTTGCCGTTTTCGGCGTGCCGCGAATAGGTACTGCGCTGTGGCATCAGCGGGGTTGGCAGGGCGACGGTCGAGAGCTTGCCGGATATCGAGAACAGCTCGGTACGCAGGTCGATGCCACCGGGACCTTCGATGCGTACAAAGTTGGTATTGAACGGGCTGCCGGTTACCCGTTCATCCAGGTTCGGGTCACCGATGAAGCGCTCGCTGCCTTCGGTGTAGGGGCCGTTGACACTGCGCAGGAACGGCCCGACATCGCCCTTGAGCGCGCCGGTGAAATCGCCTGCGCCGGCAATGCCGATGTCGCGGGTCATGTTGATCGCCCGGCGGCCGGCGGCGGGCACGTCGAACACTTCGACGCCGTAGGGGTGGGTGACCACGTAGGTGCCAGCGGTAGGTACATCGACCCGGATGCGCACCCGGGCGAAGCTGACCTGGTCACCCTCGACCGGCTCTTCGGCGGCGAATGCCGCTTCGATCGCGGTACCGTAGCTGAGGTCGATGCCGCGGGCGGCGTCGACGATGGCGGCGTCTGCAGTGAACCAGAACGCTTCGTCAGGGAAGTTGGTGGGGAAGACAATAGGTTGCGTATCGTCGAACACGCCCGGCGTGGGCAGCAGCGTACACATGTACGCCGGTGCGCCGGGTGCGCCGGCAACCCTGGAGCTGACCGCCTTGGTCAGGCACAGGTCGAGGGTACGACCGTGACTGTCCTGGTACCAGGCAGGGAAGCCGCCGTTGGCGGGGACGTAGGCGCCTGGGTCGACAGCGTTCAGGGCAGCCTGCGCCGGTAGCTGGAGCATGCCGGCGAAAATCGCCACTGCCAGCGGGTGGGGTATCGGTCGGTGCATGAGTCTATTCCTCCTGCAAACGGGCCCATGAACTTGGGGCGTCTGGGAGGAGATCGGCAAGAGCTGTGCCAAAAGCTGGAAACTGCCTTGCAGGCCTTACGGCACAAGGGATCCAGTATCTAAGCGGGGCATTTCACACGCTGTTGACGGTGGGCAGCCTTCCCCAGGATTGGGGATTGGGGGGAGGCCTTTGCGACCCGATAGGCGGGTGCAGTCCCAACTTTGCTACAGTGCACCGGCCTTCCCCCGGCAGGGCTGGCCCTGCTGCGACATGCCCGGGAAATGACCCGCGCCATGGAGCGCCTGGACAGCGAACTTAGCGAATACGCCGAAGGGGCACGTGGCCATGTGCGGGTACTGGCAAACGTGTCCTCGATCATGGAGTTCCTGCCCGAAGAAACCTCGGCGTTCATGCTGTAAAACCCGCTGATCCAGGCTGAGAAGTCGACATGCGCGATGGCTTGCAGAGCCTGCAGACAATCATGCCGACGGCCGCCAAGCGCCGCTGGATCGACGCCGCCTACGTCGTTGGCGTGCGCCGGACGCGCTTGAGTCCGGCGCCCACCGCATCGTCGCCCCGGTATCGGTCAGCATGGCACACAGCCTGGCCACAGCCTGGTTGCAGTGCAACAGGGCATCCGCGAGCTGGACGCCTCGCTGGCTGGCCTGGGAGGCTGCCCGTTTGCCCCTGGTGCGTCTGGTAATACCGTCACCGAAGACCTGGTGTTTATGCTGCAGGGCATGGGCTACGACACGGGGATCGACCTGCCTGCGCTGATCGCGTCGCGCCGGGTACTGAGCGAAGCGCTGCCGGACGAACCACTTTACGGTTGCATTGCCCGCGCCGGATTGCCGCTCGACTTCGCCCTCAGCACCAACGTCGGCTACAGCATTCAGGGCCACATGTTCAGCGGTGGTTATCAGAAGGTGAGCGGTGACACGGCGTATGCCTATGTGGGCGGTACCGATACCTACCTGTTCAGTGAACAGCAGGTCAGCACCTTTGCCCTGGCCAACGAGCGTGCGTGGATGCTGCGCTATGACTACAACTTCGCCGCCTTGGGTATCCCGGGGCTGACGCTCAATGTGCGCTATGTGAAGGGCGATCAGGTGAAGCCTCAGCGTATAACCAGCGCGAAGGGCAGGGCGCTGGCGGCAGGCGATGGAGAAGGGCGGGAGTGGGAGCGCACCACGGATATCACCTACGTGGTGCAGTCGGGGCCACTCAGGCATGTGTCGCTACGTTGGCGAAATGCGAGCATGCGCTCGAACTTTGCCGATGCGGCGGATGAGAACCGGGTGATTGTGGGGTACACGTTCGAATTTTGAACGTCATGGGGTCGGAGCACCCTTTGACTTCGCCGTACGCGGTTTGCGTGGTTTTTTCTCCGGACGCTTGCCAGGCTTGAGCTGCCAGCGATCTGCGTTGGCGAGCAGGCGCTCTTGAATGGCGGGCGGGTAGTCGCTGAGGGTCGTCACCGGTGGAACGGGTTTGCCAGGCATACCTGCCTCGCGGATCACCTTTGGCCAGCGTGGTCGCCAGCACAGCAGCAGGCTGAGCCAATGGCCGGTACCTACGATGACGAAGGCGGGCCAGACCATGAGCAGGACGACTTTGAACAGCCAGCTGCTCTTGCGGAAGAAGCGGCCAAGGCCTTCGAACTGGGCGCTGAAGGCCTGGATGGGTGAGGGTAGCTGGGTACTCAGGCGAGGGCGGGGGACGGCGTGCGGGCCTTCTTCCATGTAGCGCCGGATGAACTCCCACTCGTCGCGGAGTTCACTGCCGCCTTGGCCTTGTTTGCCGAGCAGGGCCATCTCCATATGCGGGAGGCCCGTGCGGCTGGGGTGCCAGACCAGGCCGAGTCGCATGCCCACGCTGAGTGAGTCATCTTCTGGGTCAATGGCAGTACTTCCGGTTGTTCTCCATGGGAAGGTTACGATTCCGCCACAGTATTTCGGTCTATGGAGGTAAACTTGTTGAGTTACTCGATTGAAGCGAATGAGTAGGTGGCGGCTCGTAAGCATTTCCAGTCGGGTTAGATGAATTCCATACTTCGAGTAAAGGTAGAGTATGGTCGAGGAAACTGAGAGCATTATAACTGTGCTGAGGAGCGTGACTACGGATCGCCCCTCAGGATCCGTAATATCCATCCATATAAAACCAAGGGTGATGTATAGTCCGACAGCAATGGCCGGGGCGATAGCGCCGAGCGTTGCGAGCGTAATTAGACCACGTTTTTCTTCTGAACCGCCACAGCGAACTTCCAAGAAGATGTCGTTAAAAGCGAACACGGGGCCTCTTGCGCAAGGCTTTTCACTGACGGACTGGAAATGCATTTCTTCCTGCAAATCGCCCTCATAGAAGTCTTTATTTCCGCGCTTTTCTTTCGATGTCAGTTCTGCTTCATATGCTTCTCGCTCAGCCTTGGACTCTTTGGTCATTCTCCAAAAACCCCATTCGATCAAATACATTTACAATACCTCGCTGAATGCCGAGTGCAGGGTCTTCAGTTCTTCAAGATCTTCAAAAGGCTTTGAGTTTTTTGCAAGGCGGAACGTGCTGCGCTTGCACCACTTTTCCAAAGCATCGTCCTCAAATATGTAAATTATTACAGTCAGAGCCAGGCTGACCCAGAAAGTGCCAAGAATTAGACGAGCGAGTAATAAACGAGCAGCTTGTGTGCCGAGTTTTTCTGCGATCGCTCCCAAGGACGTGGATACCATCCTTGCCAGCTTGGTTTTGGCATTTTGAGAGAGGTAGTCGAAGAGAGGCTTTGCAATCGCAACTGCTGTCCCTAACTCTGCCAGCGAAAGGGTTATTGTGGCCATCCCTCTTACAAAATACGTAGCGGCTAAGAGTCTGGATTTTTTTTCAGCCTGCTTGGAAGCGCCACTCTGGCTACTATTGAAATGCTCAACTGAATCAGTGAAATCCCACCACGCTAGCAGCGAACCTCCGATACCCGCCAATCCAGCGCCCCATAGTTTCAACCTTCCCAATGTCGCTGCTGCCCCTTTCCCGGTCACACTCTTAGCGCCGTATCGGGCTACCACCTGGTCCACATAGCTGGCTCCGACTTCAAAGCCTGCCGCTGCCGTGGTCATCGCGGCCGCCAACAGTTCAGTCTTCACCCGCGCATCACTGTCGGGCAGTTCGCGAGCCTTGAATGCCATCAGCATGCCTTCCAGCAGGCAGACCAAGCTGGCGGCACGCACTTTGTAGAAGTCACTTTTCTTGCCGTCTGCCTGCATCAGGCTTTCAGCCCAGGCCTGGTCCAGAAAGCGTGCAATCTGGCCACCGCTGCGTTGAGAACTAATCGGTTGCCCGCTACGTGCAGCTTCACTCAGGCGTACGTCGACAGCGGTTTCATGTACCGAAGCAAACAACGCCAGGCGCAGGCCATGGTGCAACGCTCGGTCTGCACTGTTCGGGGCTCCGCTACGCAGGACCTGTCGCCCAAGCGCGACGAACCATCCATACAAGCCGATGCTGGCGCTGTTGTTCTGCTTTTGCAGTTCCTCGTACAGCGAGTTGATACGCCCGAAGGCATTCGTTGCCGCGTGTGCGCGCTTGGCAAGGCCTTCGGCCAGCGTGTAGTTGAACTCCGAGGGCGGTTCCGCCTTGGCGGCCTCAATCAGCGCCGCCAGCTCTTCCCGGATGTCGTCCTGGTTGTAGCTGATGCCGCGCATCGCCAGGTTGCCCCGGTCCGCCACGTCACTGCGCCACCAGTGGTCCAGCACTTTCGTGCCCCAGTCACTCAGTTCCATGCCGATCACGCACTGGCCGGTCTGCTCGGCAAAGGCCAGGCCGCTGATCAGGTCGACGTTGTCATAGCGGTCCAGGGCTTGCAGCAAGCGTTCGCTGATCACCCAGCGGGCGTGGTCCTTGGCGCGGTCTTCGGCGGCTTGCTGGGCCTGTTGCATGGCCTGCTCGAACGCGTCGAGCTGATCGTGCATGGCCTGGCGGTCTACCAGGTGGCCGTATTTCTGGTCGAACTTCTTGCTGAATTCGCCGGCGTCCTGGCGCGCCTGGACCTTGGCGCGGATGTCGCGCTCGAACTGCGCCATGTGCGGCTTCATGCGTTCGTCATGGGCGTCGGCTTGCTGCCTGGCCCGTTCGGAAAAAGCGTAGATCTCCGCATGCAGGTGAGGCTGGTTGCGCACTTTCTCGGCCATGACTTCGCGCTTGACGATCTGCTCGGTCACCATCTGCGGGTAGAGCTTTTCGATCTCCAGAAACGATTGCGCCACCAGCAGCTTGCGCTCGTTGTCCACGCCGGGTTCCACGGTGCGTTCCAGCCATTTCGTTTTCACATCATCGACCGCGGCATTGCGCCAGGCGTTGAGCTCCTGGGTAATGCCGATGGCGTCTTCGATCACGATGGCGGCGCCACGGGGTTTGGTCTGGTTCACTGGCGGCGCCAGGGCCTGGCGTGAGGCGTGGGGTGAGACGATCTGGTCGTTGTTGAAGGGTTGCCGGTCCAGCAGCGCCTGCAGGTCGGCATCGTCCCGGGCCTTGAAGTCGGCTACCCAGTTCAGTTGGTCGTGCTTGAGCACATGGGGCTGCGGCGGGGCGTCGGAGGGCTGGATGAAGCGGGCGATATCAATGGCGGGCAGGCTGTTGCGGTATTCGTCTTCGAGCAGGCGGTAGTTGTCGAGCAGGCGCGGGGTGAGGGGGGAAGGGCTGAACAGCGGACGCAGTTCCTGGATGTCGTCGAGGTCGTAGAGGGTGATGGTCCAGCCGAAGCTGCGGATGATCTCATCCAGATTACCAGTGAGGGGAGCGGGCGCCCACGGTGCGTCGGCGCTGATGTACTGCAGTGACCCGTTGGGTGCCACGCGGTACTGGCTGTGCCATTCGTAGGCATCTGCGCTGTGGCGCTTGATCAGCAGGTAAAGAAAACCTTCACGCAAGGGGCGGATAGCGTAGCTGGAGTGGGTCATCTCGCCCACGTCCTGGAACGGGCTGAGATAACCCGGCAGTTTGGGCAGGCGGGCGCGTTGTGCCGGGTTGCCGCCCACAGCGGCGTAGCGCAGGGGCAGCAGCTCGAAGCGACGGGTGCAGTCGGCGACCGGGCTGTTGCGCAGGGCAGGGCGGTAGCCGGTGGTGATGCGCCGGCACAGCTCAAGGGTTTCGGTAAGCGAGTCCATGTTGTGTACCTCAGTCCTTGGCGTGCAAGCATCGCTGCACGTTGTCGATCAGGGGTGTTTGCTGCGTGCGGGTAGCCGCGATTGCGTCTTGCCAGGCAGGCGTTTCAGATAGTTGTTCACCGTTGCGGGCCATCATCAGCACATAGCTGATCAAGTCCTGCTCGCGGTCCAGCCCTTGTTCACGGGCCTGATTCAGGTGGTGTTGAATCAGCTCAACCCGCGTACCGTGGCAGACAGCCGTCAAGGCCGGGCAGGACGGCTCGTGCTTCAGCATTTCGGCAAGTTGATAGCTCAGCGGGTCGCCGGCCAAGGCTGCCCAGCAGTCTTCGCTCAGGGTGATGGGCGGGACAGGGATCATGCGAGGCTGGTCGCCGCCAGCGATTTGCACCCACAACCTCTTGTGCGGATGCGCCACCGGGGCCCACCAGCAATGAATGGGCGCCAACCACTCGGCCACGCCAGGCAACTCGCGGCAGGTATCCAACACTTGCAGGACGGCTGCGGTGTGGTAGCGCAACAGGTAAGCGTGGCCATCCGGCCCGGTAACGGAGTTGGCTTGGCTCAAGTGCTGTACAAGCTGGGCGGCTGGCAGCGCGCTGACGATCCAGCCACTCACCGCACCCGTTGCACGTTGCTCCAGCTGCCAGTGGAAATCGTACTGGCCTGAGACATCGGAACCTGGCCTGGAGCCGAACAACCAGGGGCCTACCGCGCGTAAATTGCTGAATTGAGCTTGTTGCAACAAAGGCCAGCAGCGCCCCGTGTAATGTTGGGTCAGCGTTTCCCGGGCCCGGGGTGAAAGGTTGGCCATTTCAACGACGGCACTTAGGCGATAGCGGTCGGATGTGCGTAGCACTTCTACCATTGCTCTGATAAATGGGCTGGGCATCAGCTGGCACCCTCCATGGGAATCATGTTGTGGCCGTCGGCGATGGCTTTGAGCAAGCAACTCAAACAAATCGGCTCCCCAGGCTCAGGTACGCCCGCAGTGGCAGTCATGCGCTGGCTGCCCTTGGCCTGCTGGCTGATCGGCCCCTTGAAGTCCAGCGCAAGGCCGTCCAGCGTGATGCCGGCGCCGTCGATTCGCAGAAGACCTGCCGGGCTTCTGATCGTCAGGCTTTCGCTGACCTGGATGTCGTAAACCTTGGTGGTATGCCGAATAGCCTCGCCGGTCTGCAATGTGCTGTGACCGGCCACGACTTGTTCTAGATGGCCACCGATCTCTACCGTGTGGTTGGCCTTGGTGAGGTCCTGCCGGTGATTGCCGACGTGTTCGATTCGGTCCTTGCCTGTGGTGATGGTGTGGGTGCGGCCAATGCTCAGGCTGTCGTCATTGCCAACTTCATGTGTCCGGTTCTGGCCGATGCTTACGGTCTCGTTCCGGGCAACGTCTTCAAGACGGTCCTGCCCAATCGAAATCGTTTCGTCCCGTTCGACGCGTTCGGTGCGATCGTTGCCCACCTGCGTGGTCTCGTCGTGCTTGACGATGTTGTTCTGGTCCCGCTGGGCATGGATGAACACTTCCTCTTTGCCCAGTTCGTCCTCGAAACGCAGTTCGTTGTAACCATCACCTTTATGGGTCTGGCTCTTGATGGTCATGCGTGTCTTGTGTTCGGGCAGGTCGTAGGGCGGTAACTGATCACCGCAGTAGGTGCGCCCGGTGATCATCGGCTGGTCCGGGTCGCCGTTGACGTACTGGATGATCACGTCCTGGCCGATGCGCGGAATGGCCATCGAGCCCCAACTGCCACCGGCCCAGCCCTGCGACACGCGTACCCAGCAGGAGCTGAACTCGTTGTTCTGGCTTTCACGGTCCCACGGGAAGCTGACTTTCACCCGGCCCCATTGGTCGCAATAGATTTCTTCGCCCTTCGGCCCGACCACCGTGGCCATGTGCGGCCCGTCGATGCGCGGCCGGGGCAACGGGGCCGGCCGCCATTCGGTTCTGCCGGGGACCAGCACGGCGTCCTGCTTGTAGCGTGTGCCTTGCCGGGCAGCTGCGGCTTCCTCTTGCAAGCTGGTGAACTGGACGCCTTCGTGGTGCACGCGGTTGACCCGCCAATGCAGGTTCAGGTCTTCGCGCGGGTGCTCGATCAGGGTGAAACTCAGGCCCGGTTGCAGGCGTACATCGTCGCCTTCCACCTCGGCCATACGGGCGTCATGGCGCAGGGCGGTGATGCGGGTGGCGGTGAAGGGTACGCCGACCGCCTCACGCTTGTAACGACCGGGATAGTCGAAGCGTTCGTAGGCGGTGGACTGGTGCGTCAGGTCGTTGCCCTGCGCACGCTGTTCCAGGCGGTACGCCGGGTGGGTGAAGGTGTAGTCGCGCTGCACCTGGCGGGCGGTACGCACCTGTTCGCTGTAGCGCAGGCGGCGCAGGCAAGGCCTGGGCTGATTGCCGCCGCTGGTGGCATGGTACAGCACCTGGTTGGGGTCGATGTCGTCCGGCTCGAAGAAGCCGCCGTCATCATCGTCGGCCTGAATGGCGCCCCGGCTAATCTGCCCCAGCGCCAGCAACCGGTCGGTGATGATCAGCGTGTGGCCTTTGGGCGTGTGTTCGAAGCGGTAGACGAAGCCCTCTTCGGCAGCCAGCCGGGCGATGAAGTCGAGGTCGGTTTCACCGGCCTGCACGCAAAACTCGCGCACCTCGTGTTTGTCGATGCTCTTCAGCGTGTAGCCGGTGATGCCCTGGCGCTCGAGCATGATCTGCAGAATCTGTGGCACGGTTTTCTGCTGGAAGATGCGCCAGTTCGAGCGCAGCCCCGCGCGGGCCAGCACGGGTTCGACCAGAGCCCGGTAACGGGTGCGGTGAAAGCCCGTTTCGCCCTGGCTGAAGGTGCTGACCAGCCCATGCACATAGCGCAGCGGGCGCTCACCACGCCAGATCGTGAACAGCACCGGCTTGTCGAGCAACTGGCCGAAGTCGACATCGTCTTCGAAGCTGATCAGTTCCAGCTGCAACTGGAATGGCGTGCTGATGGCCTCGTCCAACTCGAACGACACCACCTCAAACTCGCTGCGGCCAACCAGCGGCTGGAAGGTAAAACGCAAATCGGTTTGGCTAGGCATGTGGCGTCCCCCACTACTGCTGCAAGATGGCGTCGAGCGATTGCAGGACTTCGGCGGTGATCAGGTCGAGGCGGTAGCTGTAGTAGCTGTAGGTGCAGACCATGGCGATGGCCGAGAGCACCAGCGGGCTCCACCAGGGCCACTCCCAGCGCCGCCCGCGGTAGGGGCGATGGACGACGTTGGTGTAGGGATCGCAGACGGCTTCGGGGGTGGGACCGCGCAGTTCGCGGATGACCTTGTGCATGCGCGAGATCAGGGCCTTGATGATGTCGTCACACTTGGGGTCGAGGGCGTGCTTGCCGCGCAGGCCCAGGCAAATGCAGAAGTACAGGAACTCCAGTACATCCTGGAATTCCTTGGGCGACTGCATGACCCGCTCGAGCAGCACGAAGATTTTTTCGCCGCCCTGGGTTTCGTCGTGGAAGATGCTGAGCAGGGGCTCGTGGCTCCAGCACGAATTGTTGCCCCAGGGGCGGCTCATCACGGCCTCGTCCAGGAACAGACACAGGGCGTAGGAGTAGACTTCCTGCTGGGCAACGGGGTAGCCGTGCTGCCGGATTTCTTCGCGGATGTTGCGGACCTGGTTCTGCACGGTCTTGTGCACGTAGGCGATGTTGGGCAGGTCATCCAGTGTGTTCAGGCGAATGGCCAGGCCGAACAGCGGGGTGGCGGCGTCGAGCATCAGGTTCTCAAAGCCGCCGCGTAGCTGGAACTGCGGGTCGGCGGGGTAGCCGAGCGGTTCCGTGGCGTGTTCAGGGCCTGCCCCGCTGTGAGGCTCCTGGACAGCCTCTATATCCTCGAGCAGAATTGGCTTTTTCATGGCGGGCACAGGCTTGTCAGTGCCGTCGGACTGTCTGGACATCCTTAATCCTCGTCAGTTAACAGATCAGGCTCACGCAATGACCCCGCACTTTCCATGCGGTCGCGCACAAGTATCTTGCGAAAGCCTGAAGACTAACGAGGATTCAATAGGCAGGGGAGATTGAAACTTCCTAAAGCGCTGTAGGAAGTTTCGCTAAGTTTTATTTTACAAGTATTATTAGCAACTAAGTGGATGACAGGTGCCTGTCAGATTCCACTATCCCCGTGGCTGGGAGACAAGGCCGCTCTACAAGGGCTGCGCCATGGCAGCTTCATGAATGACCGGGCTGTGTTCTGACGCCTGCAACGCGGTGCGGCCATAGAAGAACAACGCCGTTACCCAGGTTGTCAGCCAGACAAAGATCCCCGCCCAGAATGTATGCGACATATAGTGCCAGCCCTGCAGTACCCGTGTTGTGCCATACACGAACCCGATCAGCAGAATGACCGCCAGCAACTTGCGCGCCTGTGCCCAGCGATGACGCAATGCCACGAAATACAGCGCCAGCAAGGTAAACCCGCTGGAGGCATGGCCGCCCGGCCAGCAGCGGCCATCGCCGGCCTTGTTCCACCAGGAGAAGTTCTCGAACCATTCAACGCGGGCCTGCGTACCGCCATACAGTGTGGTCTCCACCGGGCAATACACACTGGTATGGCTTTTCAGGTAATGAATCACGGTCGTGCTCAGGGCAAACGCCACAACCACGAACAGCAAGTCGCGCCGGTGTTGGGTGGTGAAGCGCAGCACGGGTGCGATACGGGCTTTTTCCAGCGCCCGGGTCAGGCCCAGTTGGGGGCGGTTGGCCAGGCGCGGCCAGATGAACGACAGCAAGCTGCCGATGACGGCCAGTTCACCTGTCCAGTCCGGCAGGATGCGCGGCCACTTGTGGGTGACCTTCTCGAACCACTGATTGTGCAGCAGCGGGAACTGACCGGTGGCGGGGTCGAGCAGCAGGTTGCTGATCCAGCGATCGAGCTCGGTGAGGTCGAATGCCATGAACACGATAGCGGCCAGCAACAGCGGCAGTAGCAGGTTATTGCGGTAGAACGCGGCGCGGGAGGGCATGTTCACATTTCCTTGGCATCAACGAGTTTGCGCCATTCACTGGCAGCCATCTGGCCCAGCAGCGTTGTCTTGCCATCGCTGCCCTGGGTGATGAACAGGGCACTGGCATAGCTGTTCGACGTCGCGCTGGCGGGCACCTGGAGCGCTTGCTCCAGCTGCTCCATGCAACCGCTGTGGCTGACCAGCACAAGGTTGTGGCCGGCCCGCTTGTGGCCAAAGGCGTTATCGGCAAAGTGCCCGTCACACTGGTTAAGCCAGCCTTGCGTGGCAACGGTTTTACCAAACATGGCTTGTGCGGTTTGTCGGGTGCGCACCTCCGGGCTGCTCCACACGTCGGATGACGCCAGGCCAAGGTGTTGCAGGCTTTGGCCTACAGCGGCGGCCACCTGGCTGCCCGCAACCGTAATGCCGGTGGGGTCGCCCAGGCAGGCACCTCTGGACCGGTCGCAGCGTTCGGCATGGCGCAGCACCACAATCACCGAGCCTTTTGCCCAAGCGGCCTCCAGCGCACTGCGTTGCAGGTGGTGCGGGTTGCCCAGGTTGGGGACGGCCGTGCGGGCATGCGCCCAGGCTGCTGCCACGCCCAGGATGAACAGCAGGCACAAGACTGCGAATAGCGCTGTACCCCAAGGTAACCGGTATACCTGCACACGGTGTGAGGCGGGGGATTTGTCGATAACGCCTTGCAGCATGTTTGCCACTCCAGTCAGCTCGCTCCATTACGAGAGCGTCGGCACTGTAGGTAGCAGGATGTCGGTAGAGAGTGAGGCAGATGTGAAAAATGCCTTGGCCCGACAGATCTCTAGCGTTGCTGCAGAGATGAGAAGTCAACCATGAAACCGGTTTCAAAACATTTCTGAACGCGCTAGATTATTCGGCTGTCTTCTTGATGGCCTATCAAGATCACCTCTCCAATGAAAATCAGATGGCGCTTATCAAGGCCGCCCCAAAGCCGATGAGGATTCCCAATGCCTGAGCATGCCCCAGACAACCCGCGCAGGGATTTTCTGCGCAAGACCTTGACCCTGATCCCTGTCGTTACCGTGGCCAGCACAGGGCTGGGCGTGGGTGCCAGCCAACTGCTTGCGGCCCCGCAACCGCAGCAACAGCCAGCGAAAGTGCCGGCCACGCCACCGGCGGGTAACTATCAGCCGACATTTTTCAGCGCCGAAGAGTGGGCGTTTCTGCAAGCCGCCGTGTCCCGCATCATTCCGGCCGACGAGCTTGGCCCCGGCGCGCTGGAAGCCGGCGCTGCCGAATTCATCGACCGGCAGATGAACACGCCGTACGCCACTGGCGCACAGTGGTACATGCAAGGCCCTTTCAACGCCGACGCAGCGCCAGAGCTGGGCTATCAGTTGCAGCTCAGCCCGCAGCAAATCTACCGCCTGGGCATCGCTGCCGTGGACGGCTGGTGCAAGGCCAATTCCGGGCAAGTTTTTGCTGAGCAAGATAGCGCTACCCGAGACCGTATTCTCGGCAAGATCGAGGCCGGAGAGCTGGTTTTCGACACCGTGCCGGCCAAGGTGTTTTTCAGCTTGCTGGTGCAGAACACCCGCGAAGGGTTTTTCTGCGACCCGATCCATGGCGGCAACAAAGGCATGGTCGGCTGGACCCAGATCGGCTTCCCCGGCGCCCGCGCCGACTTCATGGACTGGGTCGAGCGCAACGAGCCTTACCCGTTCCCGGCTGTATCGATCCGCGGCGAGAGGGCCTGAGGCATGGCGACTGTGTTGAACAAAGTGGATGCGGTGATCGTCGGCTTCGGCTGGGCCGGTGCGATCATGGCCAAGGAACTGACCGAGGCCGGGCTGCAGGTGGTGGCGCTGGAACGTGGGCCGATGCAGGACACCTACCCGGAAGGCAGCTACCCGCAGGTGATCGACGAGTTGACCTACAGCGTGCGCAAGAAGCTGTTCGTCGACGTGTCTAAAGAAACCGTCACTGTCCGCCACAGCATGAACGATGTGGCACTGCCCAATCGTCAGCTCGGCGCTTTCTTGCCGGGCAAGGGTGTGGGCGGCGCGGGCTTACATTGGTCGGGTGTGCACTTTCGGGTAGACCCGGTCGAGTTGCGCATGCGCAGCCATTACGAAGAGCGATACGGGCGAAAGTTCATCCCCGACGACATGACCATCCAGGACTTTGGCGTCACTTACGAGGAGCTGGAGCCGTACTTCGACTTCGCTGAGAAGGTGTTCGGCACCTCTGGCCAGGCCTGGACCGTCAACGGCCAGGTCGTGGGCGAAGGGAAGGGCGGCAACCCCTATGCGCCGGACCGATCGAGCCCGTTCCCGCTGCCTGCGCAGAAGAACGTGGTGTCGGCCAGGTTGTTCGAAAAGGCCGCCACCAGCTTGGGCTACAAGCCTTACAACCTGCCATCGGCCAACACCTCCGGGCCATACACCAACCCTTACGGGGCACAGATGGGGCCGTGCAACTTCTGTGGTTTTTGCAGCGGGTACGTGTGCTACATGTACTCCAAAGCCTCGCCCAACGTGAATATTTTGCCGGCGCTGCGCCAAGTGCCCAACTTCGAGCTGCGGCCCAATGCCCATGTGCTGCGGGTGAACCTGGACGACAGCAAGCGCAAGGCCACCGGCGTCACCTACATCGATGCCCAGGGGCGCGAGGTAGAGCAGCCTGCGGAGTTGGTGATACTGGCGGCGTTCCAGTTCAATAACGTTCGCCTGATGCTGCTTTCCGGCATTGGCAAGCCTTACGACCCGGTGAAGAACGAAGGCGTGGTCGGGCGTAACTTTGCCTATCAGAACATGGGCACGGTCAAGGCGTTCTTCGACAAGGACACCTACACCAATAATTTCATCGGCGCGGGTGGCAACGGCATCGCCATCGACGATTTCAACGCCGACAACTTCGACCATGGCCCGCACGGCTTCGTCGGCGGCTCACCGATGTGGGTGAACCAGGCTGGCAGCCGGCCGATTGCCGGCACCGCCAACCCGCCGGGCACGCCGGCATGGGGCAGCGCGTGGAAGAAAGCCACTGCCGACTACTACACCCACCAGGTATCGATGGACGCCCATGGCGCCCACCAGTCGTACCGCGGCAATTACCTGGACCTGGACCCGACTTACCGCGACGCCTATGGCCAACCGCTGCTGCGCATGACCTTTGACTGGCAGGAAAACGACATCAGGATGAACCAGTTCATGGTCGACAAGCTGAGCAAGATCGCCCAGGCGATGAATCCCAAGTCCATTGCGGTACTGGGCAAGAAGGTCAAAGACCACTTCAACACCGCCAGCTATCAGACCACCCACCTGAACGGCGGCGCGATCATGGGCACCGACCCCAAGACCAGCGCACTGAACCGTTACCTGCAAAGCTGGGACGTGCATAACGTGTTTGTCCCGGGCGCTTCGGCGTTCCCTCAGGGCCTGGGGTACAACCCGACCGGGCTGGTGGCCGCGTTGACCTACTGGTCGGCCCGCGCCATCCGCGAGCAGTACCTGAAAAACCCCGGCCCGCTGGTCCAGGCTTGAGGAGCGATGAGCATGAAGACAATGTTGATCGCAACCCTGCTGCTCGGGGCCACGACGGCTGTGCAAGCCACCGCGAATGATGATGCCCAGGTGCGCCAGGGCGAGTACCTGGCCCGTGCCGGTGACTGTGTGGCCTGCCATACCGCCAAGGGCGGCCAGCCCTTCGCCGGCGGGCTGCCGATGGAAACGCCGATCGGCACGGTGTACTCCACCAACATCACCCCGGCGGCCAGCGGCATTGGCCAGTACAGCTTCGAAGACTTCGACCAGGCCGTGCGCAAGGGCATCCGCAAGGACGGCAGCACCCTATACCCAGCCATGCCATACCCGTCTTATGCGCGCGTCAGCGAGCAAGACATGCAGGCGCTGTACGCCTACTTCATGAAGGGCGTGGTGCCCGTCGAACAGGCGAACAAGGCCAGCGACATCCCCTGGCCGCTGAGTATGCGCTGGCCGCTGGCTGCCTGGCGCGGCCTTTTCGCGCCCGAGGCCAAGCCGTGGCAGGCAATGGCTGCTGCCGACCCGGTGGTGAACCGTGGTGCGTACCTGGTCGAGGGCCTTGGCCACTGTGGTGCCTGCCATACACCGCGGGCGCTGACCATGCAGGAAAAGGCGCTGAGCCCGGCAGATGGCGAGCAGTTTCTGGCCGGCAGCGCTCCGCTGGAAGGCTGGATTGCCAAGAACCTGCGTGGCGACCACAAGGACGGCCTGGGCAGCTGGAGCGAAGCGCAGCTGGTGCAGTTTCTCAAGACTGGGCGCAGTGATCGCAGCGCCGTGTTCGGTGGCATGAGCGACGTGGTCGAGCACAGCATGCAGTACCTGAGCGATGCCGACCTGACCGCGATCGCCCGTTACCTGAAGACCCTGCCGCCGAGCAACCCTGAAGACCGGCCGCACGTCTATGACAAGCAGGTGGCAGATGCGCTGTGGAAGGGCGATGACAGCAAGCCAGGGGCGGCGGTGTACATCGACAATTGCGCAGCCTGCCACCGTACCGATGGCCAGGGTTACACCCGCGTGTTCCCGGCTTTGGCCGGCAACCCGGTGGTGCAGACGGCGGATGCCACGTCGCTGATCCATGTGGTGTTGGCAGGGGGCACGGTACCGGCGACGCACACGGCGCCTTCGAATTTCACCATGCCGGCGTTTGGCTGGCGCCTGAGCGACCAGGAGGTTGCCGAGGTGGTGAATTTCATCAGGAGCAGCTGGGGCAACCAGGGAAGCGCCGTCACGGCCGGTGATGTGAAGTCGCTTCGCTGACTCCTCTAGCTGCACCCAGATCCACTGTGGGAGCGGGTGAACCCGTTCCCACAGTTTTTTGGTTGAAATTGCATTTGCATCAATCAGTTAATTTACTTATCTAACCTCGAATATTATGTTTGTTTCAACATTGCCGACCAACGGAAGGTTGACGAACTGCCGCAGTTTTGCTGTATTGAAACCGGTTTCATCGCAATCACAACAATCATAAGGACTGCCTATGACCGACGCGCCTGCCCATGCCCGCGAACGGGTCACCATCAGCGAAGTAGCGCGTGTCGCTGGCGTTTCAAAAGCCACCGTTTCCCGTTACATCGGTGGTGACCGTCAGTTGCTGGCCGACGCCACGGCCAAGCGCCTGGAAGAAGTCATCGAGCGGCTTGGCTATCGCCCCAACCAGATGGCCCGAGGCCTCAAGCGCGGCCAGACGCGACTGATCGGCATGCTGGTAGCCGATATTCTCAACCCCTATTCAGTGGCCGTGATGCATGGCGTGGAAACCGCCTGCCGTCAGCACGGTTACAGCCTGGTGGTGTGCAACACCAACCGCGACGACGAGCAGGAGCGTCACCACCTGGTGGCCCTGCAGAGCTACAACGTCGAAGGGCTGATCGTGAACACCCTTGGCCATCACCCCGGCGAACTGCTCAACCTGCAGCGTGACATCCCCATGGTGCTGGTCGATCGCCAATTGCCCGAGCTGAATGTCGACCTGGTTGGCCTGGACAATGCCGATGCGGTCGAGCAGGCCCTCGACCACCTGCAGGCACAGGGCTACCGCGATATTTTGGCGGTCAGCGAACCCCTCGATGGCACCAGCTCACGCCTGGAGCGGGTGCAGGCATTCAGCACGTCGGTCAGCCGTCGTGCCGGCATGCGCCAGCAGGTGCTGGAAATCGATGCCGGGCTGGAGGGGCAACTGGCGTCATTCCTGGCCAGCCGTGGCCATGGCCCGCAAGCCATCTTCACCTTCAACGGCGTTGCAACCCTGGCAGTGACCCGGGCCTTGCACGAGGCCGGGCGCAACCTGTTTGCCGACGTCGGGCTGATCGCCCTCGACGACCTTGACTGGTACCCCTTGGTCGGTAATGGCATCACTGCACTGGCGCAACCCACCGAGCGTATCGGTGTGGCGGCTTTCGAAAGCCTGCTTGGCCGCCTGCGTGGCGACAGCGGGGCGGCCCGGCGCATCGACTTCAAGGCCGAGCTGATCATCCGAGGTTCAACCCAACCCCAATAAGCAACGGCAGGCTGGCGCCTGCTGCTGTCGACTAAAAATGAAACCGGTTTCATAAGGACAAGAACAATGCACACGAACCCCGTTTCCATCAGCCTCTCCAGCTACGGCGCCGACTTCGTGCGGCAACGTGGTCAGGAGCAGTTCCTTGACCTGCTGGCAGCCGCTGGCGTTAGCCGTGTGGAGTTGCGCGAAGAACTGTTTGCCAGTGCGCCGGACGCGACAGCGCTGGGTGCTGTCATTGCCGCATTGCGCCTGGAATGCCTGTACTCGACACCCCTGGAGTTGTGGACCGCGCAAGGCGTACCCGACCCGCTTGTGGTGCAGAAGCTGGCGCTCGCCCGTGCGTTTGGCGCGGTAGCGCTCAAGGTGTCCCTGGGGCACTTCAACGCACGTTGCGATGTCGCCGCCCTGGCAGCGCTACTGCCCGCAGAAGGGCCGCTGTTGCTGGTGGAAAACGACCAGACGGAACACGGTGGCAGGATCGAACCCCTGCTGCAGTTCTTCCGGCATGCCGACCCGCTTGGGCTGCGCCTGGGCATGACCTTCGATATTGGCAACTGGCAATGGCAAGACGAGTCTGCAAGGCAAGCCGCGCGTCAACTGGGCCGCTGGGTGCGCTATGTGCATTGCAAGGCTGTGGAGCGCCGGGCCGATGGCCGACGGGTTGCCATACCGCCGCAAGCAACTGACCTGCAAGTATGGGCAACGCTGATGGCCGAGTTCGCCCCCGGCGTGGTGCGCGCTGTCGAATACCCCCTGGTTGGCGACGACCTGCTGGCGCTGACCCGTGCCCAGGTGCGTAGCCTGTCTGCGCTGGGTGCGGAGGTGGCCCATGCATGAGCATGACGTGCTGTGTTTTGGTGAAACCATGGCCATGTTCGTTGCCGAGCAAACCGGCGACCTGGCCAGTGTCGGCCAGTTTGGCAAGCGCATTGCCGGCGCAGACAGCAATGTGGCGATCGGCCTGGCGCGGCTGGGGTTCAATGTGCGCTGGTTGAGCCGGGTCGGTGACGATTCACTGGGCCGTTTCGTGCTCGACAGCCTGCAACGCGAAGGCCTGGACTGCTCCGGCGTGGAAGTGGATAGCCACTGCCCTACGGGCTTTCAGCTCAAGGCCCGCTGCGATGACGGCAGCGACCCGGCTGTGGAGTACTTCCGCCGTGGTTCGGCGGCCAGCAAGTTGTCACCCGAACGGCTACGTGCAGAACTGTTGCAAGCGCGTCACCTGCACGCCACTGGCATTCCGCTGGCGCTGTCGGACAGCTGCCGGGCTCTGTCCCACGCGTTGGTTGACGCCATGCATGCAGCCGGTCGCAGCATCTCGTTCGACCCCAACCTGCGCCCCTCGTTATGGCCTGATCAAAACACCATGGTGCGCGAAATCAATGCCCTGGCGGTCAAGGCCGACTGGGTTTTACCGGGCCTGGAAGAGGGCCGGTTGCTGACCGGCCGGCACACCCCGGCAGATATCGCCGCGTTCTACCTCGACCAAGGGGTTGAGTTGGTGGTGGTCAAGCTGGGCGACGCCGGTGCCTACTTGCGCAGTGCCAAAGGGGAAGGCCAGGTAGCAGCCGTGCCCGTCAGCCGTGTCGTGGACACCGTCGGCGCCGGTGATGCCTTTGCCGTCGGCGTGCTCAGCGCGCTGCTGGAGGGCCGCGCAGTGGCCGAGGCGGTGGCGCGCGGCAACTGGTGCGGCAGCCGTGCCGTGCAGTCACGAGGCGACATGGAAGGGCTGCCGCTGCGCCACGAGCTGGAGGCCTTCGACCTGCGCAGAAGCGCGTGACCTCTTAACCCCGAATCACCTGTTGCAACAAAAACAACAAGCTCAGGAGAAACAAACCATGCAAAGCCAAAGCCTGGCACCTCGCCGCTGGTGGTACATCATCCCGATTGTGTTCGTCACTTACAGCCTGGCGTATCTGGACCGCGCCAATTACGGTTTCGCTGCCGCGTCCGGCATGGCCGAAGACCTGCACATCACCCCGGTGCTGTCTTCGCTGCTGGGCGCACTGTTCTTCCTCGGTTACTTCTTCTTCCAGGTACCTGGCGCCATCTACGCCGAAAAGCGCAGTGTGAAGAAGCTGATTTTCGTCTGCCTGATCCTCTGGGGTGGCCTTGCCACACTCACGGGCATGGTCAGCAACGTCTACATGCTGATTGGCATCCGCTTCCTGCTCGGGGTGGTGGAGGCCGCCGTCATGCCGGCGATGCTGGTATACCTGTGCCATTGGTTCACCCGTGCCGAGCGTTCGCGTGCCAATACCTTCCTGATGCTGGGCAACCCGGTGACCATTCTGTGGATGTCGGTGGTGTCGGGTTACCTCATCAAGCATTACGACTGGCGCTGGATGTTCATCATCGAAGGCCTGCCAGCCGTGATCTGGGCGTTCTTCTGGTGGCGCTTGGTCGACGACCGCCCGGCCCAGGTGAACTGGCTGAGCGAGCAGGAAAAAGAAGCCCTGCGGCAGGTACTGGCTGCCGAGCAGCAGGGCATCAAGCCTGTGAAGAACTACCGCGAAGCGTTCCGTTCGCCGCAGGTAATCATCCTGGCGCTGCAGTACTTCTGCTGGAGCATCGGCGTCTATGGCTTTGTGCTGTGGCTGCCGTCGATCCTCAAGCAGGCGGCCAATGTCGATATCGTGCAGGCCGGCTGGCTGGCCTCGGTGCCGTACCTGGCGGCGGTACTGGCGATGGTGGGCGTGTCCTGGGCGTCGGACCGCCTGCAAAAGCGAAAGCGCTTTGTCTGGCCGCCGCTGTTGGTGGCCGCGGTGGCGTTCTATGGCTCGTACGCCTTGGGCAGTGAGCATTTCTGGCTGTCGTACGCGTTGCTGGTGCTGGCCGGCGCCTGCATGTATGCACCCTATGGCCCGTTCTTCGCAATCGTGCCCGAGATCCTGCCGGCGAACGTCGCAGGCGGGGCCATGGCGCTGATCAACAGCATGGGCGCGCTGGGTTCGTTCGGCGGCTCGTGGCTGGTGGGCTACCTCAATGGCGCCACCGGCGGGCCGGGCGCTTCTTACCTGTTCATGTGCGGCGCGTTGCTGACCGCCGTGGCGCTTACCGCCGCACTCAATACGTCACAGACATCCGGCCGGGCCAAGCGCAACAGCACGCGGCTGGCCATGAACCCTTAGGAAACCTGCAATGAAGAAGCGAATCGTCCTGTATAAACGCCTGTCTGACGACTTGATGACCCGCCTGCAAGATCGCGTCGAGGTCACCTGGGTGGATACCGCCCGGCCCGACGGCCTGGCCCGCCTGCGCGACGCGTTGCCGGGCGCGCATGGCTTGCTGGGTGCCAGCCTGCGCCTGGATGCCAGCCTGCTCGACCTGGCGCCGCAGCTGGAAGTGGTGTCCAGCGTATCGGTCGGCGTGGACAACTATGACATTGCCGAGCTCAGCCGGCGCGGCGTGATGCTGACCAACACGCCCGACGTGCTGACCGAGACCACTGCCGATACGGGGTTTGCCTTAATCCTGGCCACTGCCAGGCGGGTGGTGGAATTGGCGAACTGGGTACGTGAAGGCCACTGGCAAGCCAACCTGGGGCCGGCGCATTTTGGCTGTGACGTGCATGGCAAGACACTGGGCATCATCGGCATGGGCCGCATCGGCGAGGCCTTGGCCCGGCGAGCGGCTGCCGGCTTCGGGATGCGCGTGCTTTACCAAAGCCAGCGGCCCAAGCCCGAGGTGGAGGCGCGCTATGCCGCGCGCCAGTGCAGCCTGGATGAGTTGTTGCAGCAGGCGGACTTCGTGTGCCTGACCGTGCCGCTGAGTGCCAGCACCGAAGGCCTGATTGGCGCCCGGGAGCTGGCGCTGATGAAGCCTGAGGCGATCCTGGTGAACATCTCGCGAGGGCGTGTGGTGGATGAGCCTGCGCTGGTCGATGCGCTGCGGGCCAAGCGCATACGGGGTGCGGGGCTGGATGTATTCGTGCAGGAGCCGCTGTCCACAGATTCGCCGCTGCTGCAGCTGGATAACGTGGTAGCGACTCCCCACATCGGCTCGGCAACCCAGGAGACACGCCAGGCCATGGCGCGTTGCGCGGTAGACAACCTGCTCAGCGCGCTGGCCGGCGAACGGCCGGCGAACCTGGTGAATGAGGTGTGCAGGTCGTGAGAGCAAGGGGCCGCCATACGGCCCCGTTGCTGTGCAGCTGAGCGGGCGCTTATCGGCAATTACCGGCTTTGCGATAGCCCGCAGCCTGCGCCTCACCCTCGGTGGCGAAGGTCACCTGGTTCTTCGCGGCTACCTGGTTGTAGCCCGGGCAGCCAACAGACAGGTGATACACATGGCTGTTGCGGTTGCCAAGCACAGCCCCGACTGACTCGGCGCTGGCCAGGCTCGGTTTGGCCTGTGCCTTGGTCGCTTTAGCCGGCACCGCTTGCACCACACCACTGCCCGCCGGCTTGTAGTCGGCAGTCCATTTGCGTTCTCCACTCACGAACGGGTTGGCATGGCCCATGATCGCGGCAATCCGGCGGTCGCGTTCTTTTTCCCAGGCCGACACCGGGTGCTGCTTGTCCCACGCCATCAACAGCTGTTGCTGCTGGCGCGACATGCTTAGTTGGTAGCGGTCGAACATGTAGAACGTGGTACGCGCCACCAGACCTTTCACTTCATCACGCGGCTCTGCAGCGCGCTGGACGAAATCGACCTTGGTGGTGCACTGGCCGTATTCGCCGGCATTGCCGGCAACCATGCCGTAGTTGAAGTTGCTGCGGTCACCATTCACCTCGCCCACTGCCGGGTACAGGTTGAACAGGTCGGCTTCCATGGCACGAAACACCGGGTCGTTGTCCACGCAGTGCTCGCGGCCGCCGTTTTTCCAGCACTGACGCTGGTTGCCGAAGGTGTAGGCGGGCACGATGTGTTCCCACTCGGTACGCTCGGCGCGGTTCTGCTGCTTGCGGGTCTGGTAACCACACGAGGCTGCATCGATGCGCCCGCCGGACTTGCCCACCCAGGTCCACTTGCAACCGCAGTACAGGTCGCCCATGGCGCTGCTGGCCTGGTCCAGGTACACCTTCTCCTTGGCCACCACCTTGGCTTCGGTGAAGGTTGCCGGCGGGTTGGCCAAGGCGGGTAGGGTAAAGGAAAACAGTAAGGTTACGGCGTAAAGCAGTGATTTCATGAGAAAAACATATTTCAGGATGGGGCGCGCATTGTAATGGTTTCCCCGGGGCTGGCCAGCTCGCGGAGCCACACCAGGGGTCGGCCTGGGTCGTCGCTGGCCATAACGCTCCAGCATCTGCAACTCTGTGGCCAGCAACGAGCGCAGTGCCGGCGTATCACCCCGCCAGTCAGCGTTTCGCGCACCCGGTGGGCGCGGGTATTTCAATGGCCGCCTTTCATCCGTCGTGCCACCAGATAAATCCCCAACCCGACCAGTGCCGTCGCCGCGCCAATGAAGCCGGTACTTGTCCAGCCCATGCCTGCGGTAATCGCCATGCCACCCAGCCACGGCCCCAATGCATTGGCCAGGTTGAACGCCGCATGGTTCGATGCCGCTGCCAGGCTGGGTGCTTCATGGGCAATGTCCATCAGGCGGATCTGCAGCGGCGCTGCCAGGGCGATCATGGTACCCACCAGGCCGATTCCCAACAGCAGGCTCCACAGCGCCTGGGCGGCGAAGGTGAAGAACAGCAGTACGGCAATCGACCACACCAGCACCAGCCCCACCGCGCGGAACTGCAGGCGATCAAACAGATTGCCGCCCGCGATGTTGCCGACGATACCGCCCACGCCGAACGCCGCCAGGCCGAACGGAATCCACTGTGGTGACACCTGGGTTACTTGCAGCATGGTCGGTGCCAGGTAGCTGAATACACAGAACATGCCGGCAAAGCCGATCGAAGCGATGGCCAGCGCCATCCATACCTGTGGGAGGGCGAAGGCTTGCAGCTCCTTGCACGGGTCGCTGCGGACTTCGTCGTGGCGCTGGGGCACGAAGCGCCACACCAGGGCGATGGTGCACAGGGCAATCGCGCCGACCAGCACGAATGCCGAACGCCAGCCGAAGTACTGGCCCAGGAAGGTGGCCACCGGGTTGCCCAGCAACATGGCCAAGGTCAGGCCCATCATCACCCGGGCAACGGCACCCGCTCGGTGGTCCTTCGCCACCATGCTCGAGGCCACCACTGCGGCAATGCCGAAGTAGGCGCCGTGGGGCAGGCCGCTGATGAAGCGGAAGGCGACCAGGCCGCTGAACGAGGGGGCAAAGGCCGTTGCCAGGTTGCCCAGCGCATACAGCAGCATCAACAGCAACAACATGTGCTTGCGCAGCAGTCTGGCACCCAGAATCGCCAGTGTCGGTGCGCCAACCATCACCCCCAGTGCATAGGCGCTGATGGCGTGGCCCACCTGCGGCTCGCTCAATTGCAGGTTGTTGGCGATGTCGGGCATCAGGCCCATGATGGCGAACTCGCCGGTGCCGATGGCGAAGCTGCCCAACGCCATGGCGGCTTCCATCTTGGCGACGGTGGTTGTGCTGGGGAGAGGGGGGGGGGCCTGGACTGACATCGGGATCCTTACTGAAACATGCTGAAACGTTCAAGGCGGGATCATAGTCAATCTACGGCCGTAACGTCGAGAAAGCCGGCCGGCTTCCTCGCGCGTCTGTTGGGTTCAGGCAGGTTCTGCGTACAGCCATTTTTTACCGGAGTGGACGGCAGGAGTACAAACGTACTCCAATACTTGTGCCTGCTCTTTTAGACTGCCGCTTGCGTGCGCCGACATCCGGCCCGCCTTTCATTTGGCTTGCATGGACAAGAACGATGTCGGATACACCACGTAACTCGTTACTGATCGATGGGCCGGTCGGCCAGATCGAACTGCTGATCGACCATCCGGCCGGACCACCCAAGGGGGGGTGTTGGTCAGTCATCCACAGCCCCGCAACAGGCTGGCCTCAACGTTCCAGGTAATGTGTATGCGCGGCAAAATCGATGAACCGCTTGCTGGCCAGCGACAGGTATTCCCCCGACCGCCAGCACAGGCGGAAGCTCATCAGCTGCGCTGGCCGGAACGGCACCCCGACGATGCCGGGTGTGCGCTGCTGTACCGAGCGCAGCAGGGTCGCCACGCCCATGTTGTCCAGCGCGGCCTGCACCACCAGCGAGACAAAGTTGCTCTGCAGCGCCACCTGGTAAGTAATGCCATGTTCGGCGAAGAACGCGTCCAGCAGGTGACGTTGCACGAACGTTCGGTCGAACACCACCATGTCGGTATTGCGCAGGTCTTCCGCCGTGAGGAAGGCTTTGCCGGCATAGGCGTGGTCGGGGTGCATGCACGCCAGCATCTCGTCACTGCCCAGCAGGATCGACTCCTTGTCGGGCGGCACGCGCCTGGATTCCAGCAGTGCCAGGTCGATCTCACGCTGTTCCAGGCGGTGGCCAATGTCCTCGGCACTGCCTTCGAACACGGTCATGGCAATGCCGGGGTACAGCTTGCGAAAGGCATTCATCAAGCCGGGCACATAGTGCAGGCCGAACATCGGAGGAATACCCAGACGCACTTCGCCGCGTTTCAGGTCGGCCATGTCGCGCAGCTCTTGCCGGGCGACATCCATCTCACGCAGGGCCGATGCAATGCGCGGCAGAAACTGTTCGCCTTCGGCGGTGAGGATCACTTTGCGCGTGGTGCGGTTGAACAGGGTCACGCCCAGTTCTTCTTCCAGCCGGGTTACGGCCATGCTCAGTGCCGGCTGGGCGATGTGCAGGTGCTGCGCGGCTTTGGTGAAGCTGCCCTGGCGCACGATCTCGACGCAGCAGCGCAATGCCTTGAGGTTCATTGAGGCGTTCTACCATTCATAACAAGCTGTGATGCTAAGCATCATAACAATATATTTATTATTATTAACCAGAGGGCCTACGATGCGCGCCACTGAGACATCCTGCAACATCTCAGTCACGCAGTGGAATAACGCTGCAATCCCACAAAGATTTTGAGGTAGTACCCCAAATGGCCAAGGCCGCCGATGTCGTTGTGCAATGCCTGGAAAACGAAGGTGTCGAGTATGTGTTCGGCATTCCTGGTGAGGAAAACCTCGACCTGCTCGAATCCCTGCGCAAGTCGAAGATCAAGCTGGTACTGACCCGTCACGAGCAGTCTGCAGGCTTTATGGCCGCCACCTATGGCCGTCTGACCGGCAAGACCGGCGTCAGCCTGTCGACCCTCGGCCCTGGCGCCACCAACCTGGTTACTGCCAGTGCCTACGCCTACCTGGGCGGCATGCCGATGATGATGATCACCGGCCAGAAGCCGATCAAGAAGTCCAAGCAGGGCCGCTTCCAGATCATCGACGTGTGCGGCATGATGGACCCCATCACCAAGTACACCCACCAGTTCGCCTCGGCTGACAACATCCCGTCACGCATGCGCGAAGCCTTCCGGCTGGCCGAAGAAGAAAAGCCGGGTGCGGTACACCTGGAGCTGCCGGAAGACATCGCCGCCGAGCAGACCGATGCACTGCCGATCCCGCGCAGCCTGCACCGCCGCCCGCTGGCCGAGCATGTGGCCATCGAAGCCGCCGTCGAGAAGCTGCTCAACGCCCGTAACCCGATCCTGGTGATCGGTGCTGGCGCCAACCGCAAGATGACCGCCAAGGTTCTCAAGCAACTGATCGACAAGACCGGCATCCCGTTCATCACCACCCAGATGGGTAAAGGTGTGGTCGACGAGCGCCACCCACGCTTCCTGGGCAACGCCGCGCTGTCGTCCGGCGATTTTGTGCATCGTGCGGTTGAAGCCGCCGACCTGATCATCAACATCGGCCACGATGTGATCGAGAAGCCGCCATTCTTCATGGTGCGTGGTGGCACCGAAGTCATCCACATCAACTTCCGTTCCGCCGAAGTCGATGCCGTGTACTTCCCGCAGGTCGAAGTGATCGGCGATATCGCCAACGCCGTGTGGCAGATCAGCGAAGCGCTGAACGACACCTCGCACTGGGACTTCACTCGCCTGATGGCCATCCGTGAAGCCAACGAAGCGCAAATCGCCGAAGGCGCCGACGACAACCGCTTCCCGGTCTACCCGCAGCGCCTGGTTGCCGACATCCGTCGCGTGCTGCCGTCCGAAGGCATCGTTGCCCTGGACAACGGCATCTACAAGATCTGGTTCGCCCGTAACTACAAGGCGCACAAGCCAAACACCGTGCTGCTGGACAACGCCCTGGCGACCATGGGTGCCGGCCTGCCATCGGCCATGGCAGCACAC
>NZ_JBICMM010000003.1:0-45745 GCF_043106425.1 Pseudomonas sp. FYR_2 | reverse complement strand
CCGGACAGGAAAAGATTTGTCTCCAAGCGTGCCACGGTCCGTGCCACGCCCCGTGATATGGTTCCGCATCTGAACCAACTGCCTTCCAGGGAATGCTCAATGGCTATTACCACGCTCCACCCAGGTTTCATGATCGTCCACGGCAACCGCCTCGATGACCTACGCAGCCTGGTGGTGAGCTGGATGCGCCGTTACCCCTTGGCACCTTTGGAAAACGAAATCGCCCTTGTCCAAAGCAATGGTATCGCCCAATGGCTCAAACTGGCCCTGGCTGAAGACCCGCTGGAAAATGACCTGGGTGGCTGCGGCATCGCTGCCGCAATCGATGTGCAATTGCCTGGCAGCTTCATGTGGCAGCTGTACCGCAGCGTGCTGGGCCATGACGAAATTCCCGAAGTATCCCTGCTCGACAAGGCCCCACTGACCTGGCGCCTGATGCGCCTGCTGCCAGCCCTGATAGAGCGCCCGCATTTCGAGCCGCTGCAGCGCTTCCTCAATGACGACAGCGACCTGCGCAAGCGCTACCAGCTCGCCGAGCGACTGGCTGACCTGTTCGACCAGTACCAGGTCTACCGCGCCGACTGGCTCAAGGACTGGGCTGCCGGCAATCATATCCTCAATACTGCCCGTGGTGAGCGCAAAGCCCTGCCGCCGGGCAATCGCTGGCAAGCCGAGTTGTGGCGAGCCTTGTTGGAGGATGTTGGTGAGCAGGGGATGGCTCAAAGCCGCGCCGGGGTACATCAGCGCTTCACCGAGCGCATTAACAACCTGGAACAGGCACCTGCGGGGCTCCCATCGCGGGTGATCGTATTCGGCATTTCCTCGTTGCCTGCACAGGCCCTGGAAGCATTGGCAGGCCTGGCGCGCTTTAGCCAGGTATTGCTGTGCGTGCACAACCCCTGCCGCCACCACTGGGCCGACATTGTTGCCGACAAGGACCTGTTGCGCCACCAGTACAAACGCCAGCAACGCAAACAGGGCATGCCCCTGCAACTGGACGAGCAGTCGCTGCACCAGCATGCTCATCCGTTGTTGGCTGCCTGGGGCAAACAGGGCCGCGACTACATCAACCTGCTCGACAGCTATGACGACCCAGGCAGCTACCAGGGTGCGTTCAGCGATGGGCGCATCGACCTGTTCAGCGACGGCTCGCCCACCACATTGCTCAACCAGTTGCAGGACGACATTCTTGAACTGCGCCCGCTCGCCGAAACCCGTGAGCTGTGGCCGCCAGTCGACCCAGGCAAAGACCGCTCGATCCGCTTCCACATTGCACACAGCCCGCAACGCGAAGTGGAGATTCTCCATGACCAGCTGCTGGCCCGCTTCAGCGCCGACCCTACGTTGCGCCCGCGTGACGTAATCGTCATGCTGCCAGCCATCGACACTTACGCGCCGCATATCCGCGCCGTGTTCGGCCAGTTGCAGCGCAATGACCCGCGCTACATCCCGTTCACCCTCACCGATCAGGGACAGCGCGGGCGTGAGCCTTTACTGATCGCCCTTGAACACTTGCTCAAACTGCCGGATAGCCGTTTCGCGGTGAGCGAAGTGCTCGACCTGCTTGACGTACCGGCAGTCCGTGCCCGCTTCGGTATCCGCGAAAACGACTTGCCTACGCTGCACCGCTGGATCGAGGGCGCCGGTATCCGTTGGGGCCTCAACGCCGAGCAGCGGGCCAGCCTGGGTTTGCCCGCCGGGCTTGAACAGAACAGTTGGCGCTTCGGCCTGCGGCGCATGCTGCTGGGCTATGCCGTAGGTGTGGGAGAGGCCTGCGACGGCATCGAGCCCTACGATGAAATCGGCGGCCTGGACGCAGCACTGATTGGTCCGCTGGTTGCACTGCTCGATGCACTCGACGTCGCTTGTCAGGCATTTTCCGAGCCCGCCACTGTCAGTCAGTGGGGAGAGCGCCTGCACGCCTTGCTGCAGGTATTCTTCCTCGCCGAGGATGAGCACGACGAATTCCTGCTGATGCAGCTACAGGACCTGCGCGATGGCTGGCTCGAAGTGTGCGAGGCTGTTGGGCTGAATGATCCGTTGCCGCTGACCGTGGTGCGTGAAGCCTGGCTGTCAGGCCTCGACCAGGGCAAGCTGTCGCAACGCTTCCTCGCCGGTTCGGTTAACTTCTGCACCCTCATGCCCATGCGCGCCATCCCGTTCCGCGTAGTCTGCCTGCTGGGCATGAACGATGGCGACTACCCGCGCGCCCAGCAACCACTGGACTTCGACCTGATGGCCAGCGATTACCGCCTCGGTGACCGCTCACGCCGCGAAGACGACCGTTACCTGCTGCTCGAAGCGCTGCTGTCGGCACGTGACCAACTGTATGTCAGCTGGGTTGGGCGCAGTATCCGCGACAACAGCGAGCGCCCCGCCTCGGTACTGATCGGCCAGTTGCGCGATCACATCGCTGCGGGCTGGCAGTTGACCAGCGTCGAGCAAGGGCAACCCGCGCAGCCGGGCGAGCACCTGCTGCACGGACTGACCCAGGAGCACCCGCTGCAGCCGTTCAGCCCCCGCTATTTCCAGAAGGGTAGCCCGCTGTTCAGTTTTGCCCACGAATGGCAGGTGCTGCACCAGCAAGGCGAGGAGCAAGGGCAGGGCGACCCAGGCTTGCCACCTTATCTCGACGATGAAGCCCTGAGCCTGACCCAGCTGAATGACTTCCTGCGCCACCCGGTAAGGCACTTCTTCAGCCAGCGTTTGAAGGTGTACTTCGAAGCATTGGAGGCGCCGACCCCGGACGAAGAACCTTTTGTCCTCGATACCCTGCAACGCTACGGTGCCAGTGAGAGCTTGCTCGGCGCCGCCCTGGCCGAGCCGGGCAACGCCGAACAGGCCTTGCAGGCCCAGGCCCGGCGCCTGCAAGCCTGCGGTTTGTTGCCACTGGCCGGCTTCGGCGAGCTACTGCAAAACGAGCTGATCGAACCGCTACCTGACCTGCTGCAACGTCACCAGCAGTTGCTGCAACGCTGGCCACAGCTGGTCGAGGGCGCTTTGCCGGTGCATTTCGAGCACGGCCAGCACCGGCTCGAAGGCTGGCTGGGCCGTGTGTTCCAGGCGAATGACCAGAGCCTGCTCAGCATCACCACCGTACCCAACACCATCAGTGCCGGGCGCAACAACCTCAAGTGGCACCGGCTGATTGCCCCTTGGGTCACGCACTTGGCCGCCTGTGCGGCGGGCTACCCGTATAACAGTGCGCTGGTAGCCAGTGACCTGACCCTGTTGCTTGCCCCGCTGCCGCCCGAGCAGGCCACGCAACTGTTGGGCGATTTGCTGGTGGCCCGTCAGGCAGGGATGAATGCGCCTCTGCCCGTTGCAGCCAAAACCGCGTTTGCATGGTTGGCCCAGGACGATGCCGACAAGGCCCTTGCCGCCGCAGCCCGCGCCTACGAAGGCGACGAGCGCACCAGCTTTGGCGAGCGTGGTGAAAGCATTGCCCTGGCTCGCCAGTTCCGTGACTTTGCCGCACTCACCGCTGACGAAACCTTCGAAGGCTGGTGCGAAACCTTGTACCGCCCGTTGTTCACCGCCCCTTGGCAGACCTTGGGCAATCCGGAGAAAGGCGTATGACCCAGGCCCGTCCCTTGGCACTGAGTTTCCCCCTGCACGGCAGCCAGCTGATCGAGGCCAGCGCCGGTACGGGCAAGACCTTCACCATTTCGGCGCTGTACCTGCGCCTGATCCTCGGCCACGGTGGCGAACAGGGCTTCGACCGCGAGCTGCTACCACCACAAATCCTCGTGGTGACCTTTACCGACGCTGCCACCAAAGAGCTGCGCGAGCGCATTCGTGCCCGCCTGGCTGAGGCTGCACGGTTTTTCCGTGGTGAACTGGAAGGCGCCGACCCGTTGTTGCATCAGCTGCGTGACGATTATCCACAAGAGGCCTGGCCGCGTTGTGCCGGCCGCCTGGAAATCGCAGTGCAGTGGATGGACGAAGCGGCGGTATCGACCATCCATGGCTGGTGCCAGCGCATGCTCCGCGAGCATGCCTTCGACAGTGGCAGCTTGTTCACCCAAACCCTGGAAACCGACCACAGCGAGCTGCTGGGTCAGGTGATGCGCGATTACTGGCGGCGTTTCTGCTACGGCATGCGCGGTGATGCGCTGGCCTGGGTCCGCAGCAATTGGGGGAGCCCCGATGCCTTGCTGCCGCGCATCCGCCCGCTGTTTGGCCGTATACGCGCTCAGCACGACGGGCCAGAGCCCGCTGCGTTGATCCAGGCGTCGCTGCAGCAACGTGGCCAACAGCTGGCCCAGCTAAAGGCGCCGTGGGCGCAGTGGGCCGAAGAGCTGCGCCAAATCTGCCGCGATGCACTGGCCGCCAAGCAGGTCGACGGCCGGAAGATGCAGGCCCGTTACTTCGAACCCTGGTTCGACAAACTTTGCGCCTGGGCAGCCGATGAGCAACAGGTGGAGCTCGACCTGGGTACCGGCTTCACCCGCCTCACCCCGGCGGGCATGGCTGAAGCCTGGAAGGGCGAACCGCCCGAGCACCCGGCCCTCGACGCCATGCAGACGCTGCAACAGCAATTGCAGGCCTTGGACAACCCAGATGCGCCGTTGCTTGAGCATGCTGCCGGCTGGGTATCGACGCGATTCGAAGTGGAAAAGCGCCGCCGTGCGGAAATGGGCTTCGACGACATGCTCGTGCGCCTGCAGCACGCCCTGGCCAGCGAGGCCGGTGAGCGCTTGGCCAGCCTGATTCGCGAGCAGTTTCCGGTCGCGCTGATCGACGAATTCCAAGACACCGACCCGGTGCAGTACGGGATTTTCGAGCGCATTTACCAGATCAGCGAAAACCGTGCGCAAACCGGCCTGTTCATGATCGGTGACCCCAAGCAGGCGATTTACGCCTTCCGGGGTGCCGACATTTACACCTACCTTGCTGCGCGGCGCGCCACCAGTGGCCGCCTGCACAGCCTGGACACCAACTACCGCTCCAGCAAAGCCATGGTCGCGGCGGTCAACCAGGTGTTCCTGCAGGCCGAAGCGCGTGAAACGGGGCGGGGTGCATTCCTGTTCCGCGAAGCTGATGACAACCCGTTGCCGTTCGTCGAGGTGCATGCCAAGGGCCGTAGCGAACAGCTATTGATCGACGGTGAGGCCAGCGCAGCCCTGCAGTGCTGGCAGCTGGAAAGCGAAGAGCCGGTTTCCAGCAGCGTCTACCGCCAGCAACTGGCCGCCAGCTGCGCCAGCCATATCGTCGCCTTGCTCAACGGTGGCCAGCAGGGCACGGCGGGCTTCCAGAATGCCGAGGGCGAATTGCGCCCCTGCCTGCCTTCGGACATCGCCATCCTGGTGCGTGATGGCCATGAAGCACAGATAGTTCGCGCCGAGCTGGCCGCGCGTGATGTGCGCAGCGTGTACCTGTCCGACAAGGATTCGGTGTTTGCCGCCCAGGAAGCCCACGACCTGCTGGCCTGGCTCAAGGCCTGCGCCGAGCCAGACTCGGAACGCCTGCTCAAGGCCGCACTGGCCAGCCTCACACTGGGCCTGTCGCTGGCCGAACTGGACCGGCTGAACCAGGACGAGCGGGTCTGGGAAGGCTGGGTCATGCGTTTTCGCCTTTACCGCGACACCTGGCAGCGCCAAGGGGTGCTACCGATGTTGCGCCACCTGCTGCACGACTTCCACCTGCCGCGCACGCTGATTCGCCGCAGTGATGGCGAACGGGTGTTGACCAACCTGCTTCACCTGGCCGAGCTGTTGCAGCAGGCTGCAGGTGAGCTGGACGGTGAGCAGGCGTTGATCCGCCACCTGGCCGAGCACCTGGCCAGTTCCGGCCAGGCCGGTGAAGAACAGATCCTGCGCCTGGAGAGCGACGAACAGCTGGTCAAGGTCGTAACGATCCACAAGTCCAAGGGGCTGGAATATCCCTTGGTCTATCTGCCGTTCATCTGCACCAGCAAGCCTGTCGACGGCACCCGACTGCCGTTAGCCTGGCATGACAGCGACGGTAATGCCCACCTCACACTCACGCCGAACCAGGAGCAGATCGAGCGCGCCGATGACGAGCGCCTGGCCGAAGACCTGCGCCTGCTCTACGTAGCCCTGACCCGTGCACAGCATGCTTGCTGGCTGGGTGTGGCCGACCTCAAACGTGGCAACCAGAAGCGTTCGCAGCTGCACCGCTCGGCATTTGGCTACCTGCTGGGGGGCGGCCTTGCTCTGGCCGGATCGACGCAGTTGACGGACTGGTTGCAGGCGCTGGCAGCGACGTCCCCGCATATCACCTGCCCAGGTCTGCCGCAGGCGGATGAGCAGGTGTATCGCATGCCGCATGCCGAGCGTGAGCTGCTGCCCGCACGCAAGCCTCGCCGCGCAGCAGCCGAGCATTGGTGGATCGCGTCGTACAGCGCCCTGCGCGTCGGCGACCAGACCCTCGGCGCCGACAGCTCGCAGGCCCAGCAATTGCTGGATGACGAGGTGCTCGATGCCCAGGTGTTGCGCGAGGTCCCGCCCGAGAGCGGCGATATCCACCGCTTTCCACGGGGGCCGAACCCGGGCACCTTCCTCCATGGCCTGCTGGAATGGGCTGGGCGCGAGGGCTTCAGCCAGGTCACCGGCAACTCACAGCTGATCGAGCGAACCGTTGGCCAGCGATGCAACCGCCGTGACTGGACCGGCTGGATTCCCACGCTCACCCAGTGGCTGCAACGCTTGTTGAGCGAGCCGCTGCCGTTGCCGGGCAACGACTTGAGCGTAACGCTCGGTCAGTTGCGCCATTACCAGATCGAAATGGAGTTCTGGTTCGCCAGCCACCAGGTCGACGCCGAACAACTCGATCGCCTGGTCGCTCGCCACACCCACCCTGGCCTGTCACGCCCGGCAGCGCAGCCGACCGTGCTCAACGGGATGTTCAAAGGCTTTATAGACCTGGCGTTCGAGCTGGATGGGCGGTACTACGTGACCGACTACAAGTCCAACTGGCTGGGCCTGGACATCCAGGCCTACGACACAATGGCCATGGAAAAGTCCATCATCGAGCACCGCTATGACCTGCAGTACGTGCTGTACCTGCTGGCCCTGCACCGCCAGCTGCGCGCACGTCTCCCCGATTACGATTACGACCGCCATGTCGGTGGCGCCCTGTTCATCTTCCTGCGAGGCGCCAGCAGCAGCGGCCACGGCGTGTACCACGCCAAGCCACCGCGTGAGCTGATTGAGCGCTTGGATGCGCTGTTCCGTGGCGAGCGCGCGCCCGCACAGCAGGACCTGTTAGCCGGAGTCGCGCCATGAGCCGAAGCCTAGTCGACCTTTTGCCCACGCCATTGCACGCCGAGCACCTGTTGGCGCTGGCACCTCAGCATGACAGTGGTGACCTGCTGCAACTGCTCGACCGCTGGGTGGAGCGGGGATGGCTGCGTGCCCTGGACCGGGCATTCGTGTCGTTCCTTGAAGAGCGCGCCCCTGGCAGTGACCCCTTGCTGTTGCTGGCGGCAGCGTTGGCCAGCCACCAACTGGGCCATGGCCACGTGTGCCTCGACTTGCAGCAAACCCTGGCCGAGCCCGACTTTGCGCTGTCGCTGCCACCGGAGGGTGACGCCTTGACTGGCCCTCTGCTGTTACCCTCGCAGCTGCTGGCCAACCTCGACTTGAATGCCTGGCGACAGCGCATTGCCGCCAGCTCGCTGGTGGCACTCGGCGATAACCCAGGCCAGCAAGCGCGGCCGCTGGTGCTCAGCGGCGAGCGCCTGTACCTGCGCCGTTACTGGCGCTACGAGCGGCGTATCGACCATACCCTGCGCCAGCGCCTGACCCAGGCCGAATCGCCGCTGACCGACCTGTCAGATCGCCTGTCGCAGCTGTTCGCGGGCGGTGCGCCAGCAGGCCAGGTGGACTGGCAGAAGCTGGCGTGTGCGCTGGCCACCCGTGCCGGTTTCAGCATCATCACGGGCGGCCCCGGCACGGGTAAAACCACGACCGTCGTACGCCTGCTGGCCTTGCTGCAGGGGCCGGCGGTAGAGCTGGGCAGGCCGCTGCGCATACGCCTGGCAGCGCCGACCGGCAAGGCTGCTGCGCGCCTGACCGAATCCATTGGCCAGCAAGTCGAGCGGCTGCAAGTCAGCGCCGAAGTCCGCGGGCAAATTCCCACTGATGTCAGCACCGTACACCGGCTGCTCGGCAGCCGCCCAGGCTCGCGGCACTTCCGCCACCATGCTGGCAACCCGTTGCCGCTGGATGTGCTGGTGGTCGACGAGGCGTCGATGATCGACCTGGAAATGATGGCCAACCTGCTCGATGCCTTACCGCCACGGGCACGCTTGGTGCTGCTGGGGGACAAGGACCAGTTGGCCTCTGTCGAGGCCGGCGCGGTGCTGGGGGATTTGTGCCGGGATGCCGAGGAGGGCTATTACTCGCCGGCAACTACCGCTTGGCTGGAACAGGTCAGCGGCGAGTCGCTGGCCGGCAGCGGGCTCAAGGCTGGTGATGAGCAGCGCAACCCGCTTGCCCAGCAGGTGGTAATGCTGCGTTTTTCACGACGCTTCGGCGAAGGCAGCGGGATTGGTCAACTGGCCAGGCTGGTCAATCGCCAGGACGCCTACGCGGCACGCAACCTGCTGTCCACGCCACCGGACGACGTGCACAGCCTGGCGCTCAAGCACGAGCAAGACCGTGCTTTTGACCGCCTGCTGCTCGACGGCCTGAACCGTGGTGCCGAAGGCCCGCAAGGCTATCGCAGCTACCTGCGCACCCTTGGCCGCTACAGGCCGGCACTCGAAACCGCATTTGACGACCCGGCATGGGAGCAGTGGGCGGGCAAGGTGCTGCACAGCTTCGAGGCCTTCCAGTTGCTCTGCGCGGTACGTCGCGGCGCCTGGGGGGTCGAAGGCCTCAACGAGCGGGTGGCGCGGGTGCTGCACAATGCCGGGCTGATCGACAGCCAGCAGCCCTGGTACGAAGGGCGCCCGGTGCTGGTGACCCGCAATGACTACGGCCTGGGCCTGATGAACGGTGACATCGGCATCGCCCTGCGCCTGCCGGATGAGCAAGGCGAGCCGCTGCTGCGCGTGGCCTTCCCGCGTAACGATGGCAGTGGCGGGGTGCGCTTCGTCCTGCCGAGCCGGCTTAACGAAGTGGAAACGGTGTTCGCCATGACCGTGCACAAGTCCCAAGGCTCGGAGTTCAGCCACACCGCACTGGTTTTGCCGGATGCGCTCAACCCGGTGCTGACCAAGGAACTGGTGTATACCGGCATCACCCGCGCCAAGCACTGCTTCAGCCTGGTCGAGCCACGCCAGGGCATTTTCGAAGAAGCGGTGGCGCGCAAGGTACGGCGTATTTCCGGGTTGATGCTGGAGCAGGTCTAGGGGCATGCAACCTGATGCACCTGGCCGCTCTTCCATACAAGGAAGCGGCCATGTGCTATCGTTGCGCCGTTACCGGAAAGGACCATAAGAGATTTCCCACATGAACGTGGCCGGGAGGCGAGCGCCAAGCTGTGCACTGTCGCTGTTGCTGGCCGCCCTGTTCATTTCCATGGGCTGCGCCCGGGCAGATACTGCCACAACCACTGCCCAGGCCCAGCAACGCGCCAAGGCCGTAACCCAGGTCGTACTGGGTATCTTCAGCTATGCCCGCTGGCCGGTCGAACCATCCCCCTTGCGCTTGTGCCTGGTTGGCCCCACCGAGTATGCCGATGACCTGATCAAAGGCCATGTACAGGAGTCCGGCCGCCCGCTGCAGGTGCGGCGGCTGCTGGCAGAGGATACCCAGGTCGCCCAGGCCTGCGATGCCATCTACATTGGCAAGCTTGACCAGGGCCAGCGCGACAAACTGTTCGAGCGCATCAGCGGCCACCCGGTTCTGAGCATCAGCGAAGCGAACGACCCCTGCACGGTCGGCAGCCTGTTCTGCCTGAGGGTCAGCGACCAGCAGGTGGCCTTTGAAGTCAACCTGGATTCGGTGGCGCGTTCCGGCGTGCGCATTCACCCCAGCGTGCTGCAACTGTCGCGGCGCCGGGCGGTGCAGCCATGAAGCCGACCCGCAAGCAGGGCGTGCGCCCGACCCTGCGTTCGGTGCTGGGCCGTGGCCACCTCAGCGTTGCCTTGCTCGCGGTAGGCCTGGCCGGTATTTCGCTTACGCTGCTGGGTGTGCTCGCCCTGCGCGTCTATGCCAATCACAACCTGCACCTGATCGCCCGCTCGATCAACTACACCGTAGAGGCGGCGGTGGTGTTCGATGACAGTGCAGCGGCCAACGAATCACTGGCGCTGATCGCCAGTAACGAGGAGGTGGCCGAAGCCAAGGTCTTCAACAACGAAGGCGAACTGCTGGCGCACTGGCAACGCGGTGATACGGGCATGCTCGGCAAGCTCGAAGTGCAGGTGGCCACGGCCTTGCTGGATGAGCCGGTCAACTTGCCGATCCTGCACCAGCAGCAAAAAGTCGGGCACACCGAACTGGTCGGCCAGGGCCGTAGCCTGCTGTTGTTCCTGCTCAGCGGTCTGGCCGGAATTCTGTTCTGCACGATACTCAGCGCTTTGGCTGCCCAGTATCTTTCGCGGCGCCTGCTCAGCAATATCACCCGCCCGCTGCGCGGCCTGGCCAGTGTCGCCCACGCCGCCCGCCGCGAACGCAGCTTCGACCGGCGCGTGCCGGAAGCGCCAATTGCCGAACTCAACGAACTGGGCAACGACTTCAATGCCCTGCTCGACGAACTGGAGGTGTGGCAAAGCCACCTGCAGAACGAAAATCAGACCCTGGCCCACCAGGCCAGCCACGACAGCCTTACCGGTTTGCCCAACCGCGCTTTCTTCGAAGGGCGTTTGAGCCGCAGCGTGCGTAATGCGGCGCGGCAGCAGGATCACCTGGCGCTGCTGTTCCTCGACAGCGACCACTTCAAGCAGATCAACGACACCCTCGGCCATGCCGTGGGCGACGAAGTGCTGATCAGCGTCGCCGACCGTGTGCGCGCCCAGGTGCGTGAACACGACCTGGTAGCCCGCCTGGGTGGCGACGAGTTCGCGGTGCTGCTGACGCCGTTGCAGTCGCGCCAGGACGCCGAACACATTGCCGACAAGATCGTGGCCAGCATGAAGCTGCCGGTGCAGCTGGACAGCGGCCGCAGTATCGCCACCTCGTTGAGTGTTGGTATCGCCTATTACCCTGATGATGGCGCTGACCCCGCCAGTCTTCTCAATGCCGCCGATGCGGCGATGTACGAGGCCAAGCGTAAACGCCGTGGCCATTGGCAAGTGGCGCAGACGGAACGGTCCGCCAGTGAAATCAAGAACAGGAGTTGAACCCGTGATGCACGCTATACGTTTTCCCCTGTGGGCCTTGTTGCTCGCCGTGCTGGCGCTGACCGGTTGCCAGAGCGCCCCCCCCAAGGGCCTTACCCCTGAACAGATTGCCGTACTCAAGCGCGAAGGCTTTACCCCCACCGATGAAGGCTGGGCCTACGACCTGTCTGGCAAAGTGCTGTTCGGCAGCGACCTTGACAGCCTAAACGGCCAGAGCCAGGCGATTGTCGAGCGCATTGGCAAGGCGCTGCTGGGTGTTGGTATCCAGGGCGTTCGGGTAGACGGGCATGCCGATTCGTCCGGCAAGGCGGCGTATAACCAGCAACTGTCCGAGCGCCGTGCCCAAAGTGTGGCCAAAGCGCTGGTCGGGGTGGGCATGCAGGCCCAGAACATTCAGCGCCGTGGCCTGGGCAGCACGCAACCGGTAGCAGACAACCGCACCAGCGCCGGGCGTACCGAGAACCGGCGGGTGTCTATCGTGGTGGCGTCTTACTGACTGGGTATATCAGGGCGCAGAGCGCCCTGATCATTCCTGAGCAAAACTCATCTCCCGCGTTCCCCCCATCAGCAACGGTGCATTCGCCTCGGTCACCCCCCGGATGTAATCCCACAGCAGGGTTATCCGCTTCAACTTCCTCAAATCTTCCCGGCAATACATCCAGAACTGCCGCGTCACCTCGATCTCCTCCGGCAACACCGTCACCAAACGCGGGTCCTGCGCAGCCAGGAAACACGGCAATATCGCCAACCCACGCCCCTGCAACGCCGCCGTGTACTGCGCAATCACACTGGTGCTGCGCAGGTGCGCAGTGGCACCGGGAATCAGGTTGGCAAGGTACAAAAGCTCCGAACTGAACGCCAAATCATCCACGTAACTGATAAAGGGATGTTTGGCCAAGTCCGCCACCTGACGAATCGGCGCGTGGCTGTCCAGGTAATCCTGCGTCGCATACAGCCGCAAGCGGTAATCACAGAGCTTGCAGCATACATAAGGCCCATGCTCCGGCCGCTCCAGCGCGATGACGATGTCCGCCTCACGCTTGGACAGGCTGATGAAGTGCGGCAGCGGCAGGATGTCCACCGAAATCGCCGGGTAGGCATCAACGAAGTGGCTCAGCTGCGGGGTAATGAAGAAGCTGCCAAAGCCCTCGGTGCAGCCCATGCGTACATGCCCCGACAGCGCCACGCCCGACCCGGATACCTGCTCGCAGGCCATGTGCAGCGTGCTTTCGATCGACTCGGCATAGCCCAGCAGGCGCTGACCTTCGGCGGTGAGCACAAAGCCGTTGGTCCGCGATTTTTCGAACAGCAACGTACCCAGCGCCCCCTCCAGCGAGCTGATGCGCCGCGACACCGTGGTGTAGTCCACGCTCAGCCGTTTGGCGGCACTGCTGGCCTTGCGGGTGCGGGCCACTTCAAGGAAAAACTTCAGGTCGTCCCAGTTGAGTGCGCTCAGGGATGTGAGGTCTTTTTGCATGATGATCCGGTTTTTTTGTGCGTTCTTGTTGGATGTTTGCACATCTATACTCGAAAAAAGCCTCAGGACGCCACCTTGCGTTTGCTTGGCGCTGGCGATCTCGTCCCGACAATAATTCCAAGGAGAACGCAGATGAACGCACCGCAATCCCCGAACCCGACCAAGGTCGAGCAGGTCAAGCTGCTGATCGACGGCCAATGGGTCGAGTCGAAGACCACCGAATGGCGCGACATCGTCAACCCTGCCACCCAAGAAGTACTGGCGCGCGTGCCGTTCGCCACTGTCGAAGAAGTCGACGCTGCCGTGGCTGCTGCCCATCGCGCTTTCCAGACCTGGCGCGACACCCCGATTGGTGCACGCATGCGCATCATGCTCAAGCTGCAGGCGCTGATCCGCGAACACACCAAACGTATTGCCCAGGTGCTCAGCGCCGAGCAGGGCAAAACCCTGGCTGATGCCGAAGGCGATATCTTCCGTGGGCTGGAAGTGGTCGAGCACGCCGCCTCCATCGGCACCTTGCAGATGGGGGAGTTCGCCGAGAACGTCGCAGGCGGTGTCGATACCTACACCCTGCGCCAGCCGATTGGTGTATGCGCCGGCATCACCCCGTTCAACTTCCCGGCGATGATCCCGCTGTGGATGTTCCCCATGGCCATCGTCTGCGGCAACACGTTCGTGCTCAAGCCGTCCGAACAGGACCCTCTCTCGACCATGCTGCTGGTCGAGCTGGCGCTGGAAGCTGGCGTACCGGCGGGTGTGCTGAACGTGGTGCACGGTGGCAAGCAAGTGGTGGATACCATTTGCACCCATCAAGACATCAAAGCCATTTCCTTCGTAGGCTCCACCGAAGTCGGCACCCACGTGTACAACCTGGGCAGCCAGCACGGCAAGCGCGTGCAGTCGATGATGGGCGCCAAGAACCACGCCGTTGTGCTGCCCGATGCCAACCGTACGCAAACCATCAACGCCCTGGTCGGTGCTGCCTTCGGCGCTGCAGGCCAGCGCTGCATGGCCACCTCGGTGGCGGTGCTGGTGGGCAAGGCTCGCGAATGGCTGCCGGATATCAAGGAAGCGGCCAGCAAGCTCAAGGTCAATGCCGGCTGTGAGCCTGGCACCGATGTAGGCCCGGTAGTGTCCAAACGCGCCAAGGAGCGTGTGCTGGGCCTGATCGAAAGTGGCATCAAGGAAGGCGCCAAGCTGGAGCTCGACGGCCGCGATGTCAAGGTGCCGGGCTACGAGCAGGGCAACTTCGTCGGCCCAACCCTGTTCTCGGGCGTGAAGACCGACATGCAGGTGTACACCCAGGAAATCTTCGGCCCGGTGCTGGTGACCCTGGAGGTCGATACCCTCGACGAGGCCATCGCCCTGGTCAACGCCAACCCGTTCGGCAACGGCACCGGCCTGTTCACCCAGAGCGGCGCGGCCGCGCGCAAGTTCCAGAGCGAAATCGACATCGGCCAGGTCGGTATCAACATCCCGATCCCGGTACCGGTACCGTTCTTCAGCTTCACCGGTTCGCGTGGCTCCAAGCTCGGAGACCTCGGCCCGTACGGCAAGCAGGTGGTGCAGTTCTACACTCAGACCAAGACCGTCACCGCCCGCTGGTTCGATGACGACAGTGTGAATGACGGTGTGAACACCACCATCAGCCTGCGCTAAGGAGACGTCATGCGTATTGCATTCATTGGCCTCGGCAACATGGGCGCGCCCATGGCCCGCAACCTGATCAAGGCCGGGCACCAACTGAACCTGTTCGACCTGAACAAAACCGTGCTGGCCGAGCTGGCAGAACTGGGCGGGCAGATCAGCCCGTCGCCCAAGGACGCGGCGGCCAACAGCGAGCTGGTCATCACCATGCTGCCGGCGGCGGCCCATGTGCGCAGCGTATACCTGAACGACGACGGTGTGCTGGCCGGCATTCGCCCCGGCACGCCAACCGTGGACTGCAGCACCATCGACCCGCAGACCGCACGCGATGTGTCCAAGGCCGCAGCGGCCAAGGGTGTGGACATGGGCGACGCGCCAGTGTCCGGTGGCACCGGCGGCGCGGCTGCGGGCACCCTGACCTTCATGGTCGGTGCCAGCGCCGAGCTGTTCGCCAGCCTCAAGCCAGTGCTGGAGCAGATGGGCCGTAACATCGTGCACTGCGGTGAAGTCGGCACCGGGCAGATCGCCAAGATCTGCAACAACCTGCTGCTGGGCATCTCCATGATCGGCGTCTCCGAGGCCATGGCCCTGGGTAACGCCCTGGGCATCGACACCAAGGTGCTGGCCGGCATCATCAACAGCTCGACCGGGCGTTGCTGGAGTTCGGACACCTACAACCCGTGGCCGGGCATCATCGAAACGGCGCCGGCATCGCGTGGCTATACCGGTGGCTTTGGCGCCGAGCTGATGCTCAAGGACCTGGGGCTGGCCACCGAAGCGGCACGCCAGGCACACCAGCCGGTGATCCTCGGGGCCGTGGCCCAGCAGCTGTATCAGGCCATGAGCCTGCGCGGCGAAGGGGGCAAGGACTTCTCGGCCATCGTCGAGGGGTATCGCAAGAAGGATTGACGAGCGAGGTGGGCTTCTTCGCGGGCCAGGTGGCCTTCCCTCTGTAACTGCGCACCAGAGGGAAGAGCGCCTGCCCCGCGATTTTTTTTGTCAGGCGAAAACGAAATACTTGCGTACAGTCTCGACCACTTCCCAGGTGCCTTTCATCCCCGGTTCGATGACGAACACGTCACCGGCTTTCAGGTGCTTCGGCTCTTCGCCTTCCGGGGTGATGATGCAGTAGCCATCGAGGAAGTGGCAGAACTCCCACTTCTCGTAGTTGACCTCGAACTTGCCCGGGGTGCAGATCCAGGTGCCCATGATCTTGCTGCCGTCGGCCGACAGGTAGGCATTGAGGTTGACGGTGTGCGGATCGCCGCCGATGCGCTTCCACTTGGTGGCGTCCACGACCGGCGTCGGGCAGGTTTCGCGCAGGACGGTGATGAAATCGGACATGGCACAACTCCTGGTGACTGGCTGAATGACTCGTCACCATAGGGCTATCGGCCGAGCCGCAGTTGCCTGGGCTCGACGTCCAGCTGTCTGGTCGCGCTATGCCAGGCGGTTTACCTCGACGGTGACGTGCGCCAGTTCTTCATGCACACCCAAGGCCTGGCGCACGCTGTCGGCGCTGAGGGCACTTGAGGTGGCCAAGCCAAGAATGCAGGCGTACTGGTCCTTGCCCACCCGCCATACATGCAGGTCGGTGATACTGGCCGGCACCGGCAGCTGCGCCACCACTTCGCGGATTTCTGCTACCACCGGCGCGTCCATCTCCGCATCCAGCAGCACCCGGCCGGTATCGCGCAGCAGGCCGCGGGCCCACAGCGCCACCAGCAGTGCACCCACCAGTCCCATGACCGGGTCGAGCCAGCTGGCGCCCCAGAACTTGCCGGCCAGCAAGGCAACGATGGCCAGCACCGAAGTGGCGGCATCTGCCATCACGTGCAGGTAGGCCGAGCGCAGGTTCAGGTCGTCGTGGTGATGGCCGTGGTCATGGTGATGGTCGTGCCCATGATGATCATGATGGTGATGGTCATCGCGCAGTAGCCAGGCACAAATCAGGTTGACCGCAAGGCCGATCACGGCGATGAAGATGGCCTCGTCATAATGGATCGGCCCCGGTGTCAGCAGCCGCTCCACCGACTGGAACACCATCAGCCCGGCCACGCCCAGCAACAGCAGCGCGCTGGAATAACCACCGAGAATCTCGATTTTCCAGGTACCGAAGGCAAAGCGTCGATCAGCGGCATAGCGCCGTGCGGCGGCGTAGGCCAGTAGCGACAGGCCAAGGGCCAGTGCGTGGGAGCTCATGTGCCAGCCGTCGGCCAGCAGTGCCATGGAGTTGAAGAACCAGCCACCGGCAATCTCCGCCACCATCATCACGGCGGTCAGCCACACCGCCAGGCGGGTCTTGCGCTCGGCGCCCAGGTTGCTGGTGTGGAACTGATGGCTGTGCTGCCAACGGTCTGAGGTTTGTGTCGCCATGGTTTATCATGCTCCCGGAAGATCGAGAAATATACTATACCCCAGTATACCTAGCATGGTGTGGAATCCAATGGCACATACCCTGAAGAGCAAGAAGCAACTGCTGACCCGGGTGCGCAAGATCAAGGGCCAGGCCGCTGCGCTTGAGACGGCGCTGGAGCAGGACAAGGACTGCCTGGCGATCCTGCAGCAGATCGCCGCCGTGCGCGGCGCGGTGAACGGGTTGATGGCCGAAGTGATGGAAGGGCATATCCGCGAACATCTGGTGGCGGACGGGCTGAGCGCCGAGGAGCGCCAGGATGAGGCGGACAAGGTGGCGGCGTTATTGCGGTCTTACCTCAAGTAAGTTTTGTGGTGTGCCACGCCCCTCAATGAAGGAGCAACTGTGTTGTTCTGACGCTGAAGTTTGCGCGGTCTCTGTGGGAGCGGGCTTGCCCGCGAACACCGGCGAAGCCGGTGCCACGCACCGCGTCGCATTCTTCGCGGGCAAGCCCGCTCCCACAGGAGTCGTGCAGGTTTCTGGATTTTGGGCAGAGCCTCTGATGAATACCCCCCAGGGGTATGTGGCTACGCCCACCAATACCGCACAAAGTGGAAGAACACCGGCGCCGCAAAGCACACCGAGTCCATGCGGTCGAGCATGCCGCCATGGCCTTCGATCATGTGTCCCCAGTCCTTCACCCCACGGTCGCGCTTGATCGCCGACATCACCAGCCCGCCGAAGAAGCCCATGGTGTTCACGGTCAGGGCCATCAGTGCGGCCTGCCAGAAGGTGAACGGGGTGATCCAGCACAGCAGGGCGCCTATCAGGGTGGCCAGTGCCACGCCGCCGGCCAGGCCTTCGACGGTTTTGGACGGCGACAGGTTGGGGGCCACCTTGTGTTTGCCGAACAGTTTGCCGCATACGTACTGCAGCACGTCGCTGATCTGCACCACCAGGATCAGCCAGGCGATCAGCAGCAGGTTGCGGCCCTCGTAGCCCGGGATCTCCAGCGTCATCAAGGCCGGCACCGATGACACGCAGTACACCGCGATCATCAACCCCCACTGTACCTTTGACGCACGTTCAAGGAAGCGTGTGGTATCGCCGCCAAAGCTGGACAATATCGGCAGCAGCAGGAACAGGTACACCGGGATGAAGATGCTGAACAGGCCGTACCAGTCCATGGCGATGAGCACGTACTGCACCGGCAGCGCCACATAGAACGCCGCCACCAACGCCGGGTAGTCGCTGCGCCGGGTCGGGGTAAGGGTCATGAACTCGCGCAGGGCGTAGAACGACACGCCGTAGAACAGCACGATCACACCGTACTTGCCGAACAGGAAAGCGATGCCGATGACCAGCACCATCACCCACCAGGCGTTGATGCGGGCGTTGAGGTTGTCGATTACCGCGTGTGGCGCTGGGCCTGCCCGCCACTTGAGCAGGCGGCCGATCACGCTGGCGAGCAGCAGCAGGGCGCCGATGCCGGCGAACAGGGAAAGGGTGTTGTCGTCCATGTCAGGCATCCTTCGGGGCCAGGGTCAGCAGGGCCTGGCTGGCCCGCGCTAGAAAGGCCTGCTTGCTTTCATCAGCCTGCAGGTGCAACGGTTCGCCAAAGCTCAGTGTGCAAAGTAGGGGCAACGGAAGGGCACGGCCCTTGGGCATCACCCGGTTGAGGTTGGCGATCCAGACCGGCACCAGCTCGACGTCGGGGTTGGCTGCCGCCAGGTGGTACAAGCCGCTTCTGAACGGCATCAGCGGCTCGTCACCCAGGTTGCGCGTACCTTCCGGGAAGAAAATCAGCGAGTCGCCCTGGGCCACGGCTTCGAGGATCGGTTGCAGCGGGCTGCCCTGGCCTTCACTGCGTTGCCGATCAATCAGCACGCCGTTGAACACCTTGCGAATGAGAAAGTCGCGAATGCCCGGTTTGGCCCAGTAGTCCGCGCCGGCCACCGGGCGGGTGCGCTTGCGCAGCGGCTGCGGCAGGGAGGCCCACAGCAGCACGAAGTCACCGTGGCTGCTGTGGTTGGCGAAGTACAGGCGCTGCACCGGCAGCGGCGTGCAACCCAGCCACAGGGCGCGGGCGCCGGTGATCAGGCGGGCGGCGGAGGTGATGACATAGGCGGTCAGGTTGGCGAGCATGGGGCGTTCGTTATCCCTTCAAAGGCAGTGTCAGCAGGGTAGCCAAGGCTAGCGAGAGCTGCAGGCCCAGGCATACGGCCTGACGGCGCAACAGGCCTAGTGCGGCCTGGCTGCGGGCAGGCCATGTGCGGCCGTCGGTGGCCTGTGGTTTGAGTTTCAGTTCGAAGAGGGCGTGGTCCAGGGCCTGGGTGTCTGCCGCCAGGTCTTCGCTATTGGCTAGGTGGGCAAACAGTTCGGCATCGATCGCCACGCGGATGGCCCAGTACTTGTGCAGCATGCCGAGCGCCAGCAGCACGCTGCACAGCACGCTGGCCAGCGGTGCCAGAGGGAGACCCAGCAAGGGGGTGAGGCCATAGGCTAGGGCCAGCAGGGTGAGGCCGTCGGACAGGCGTTCCAGCTGCTTGCCTCGGCCCAGCAGGCTGGCCACTACACGCAGGTTCATGGCTGTGCTCCCAGTTGCTGGAGAGCCTGGCGATGCGCGTTGCGCAGGACGATGCCGGGGCGTGCTTTACGGATAAGGGATTCTGCCTGCTGGGCGTCATCGCAGCGGCCGGTCACCACCAGCCAGGCCGCCACGGCGCTGGCGCTGCGTGAATAACCCAAAGCGCAGCAGACCAGCACGGGGCCTTTGGCATGGCAGTGTTCGATGGCGTTAGCGGCCTGCTGTAGCAGGATGCCGTCGGGTGCTATCAGGTCAAGGGTGGGGAAATGCAGGTAATCCTGCGTAGCCAATACTGTGCACGGCAGCTCCGCACACAAATCGACAATCGCAGCAAATTGCTCTCCCTCGCCACGTCCTGGAATCCGCCCAAGGTACACGCCATCGCATACCTCATCCGCCTGCGGGTGGCGCCTCGTCCACATCCGCGAATTGAGCCACGTACCTGCCAGATAGGGCGCTAGTAGCCACCGGCCGGCATTCGACAAGTGCCCGTCGGAACCCTTTTGAAAACCGCCCGCCCCGAACACGGCATAGTTCAGCGCCACCAGCCCCAGCGACACGGCCGGCCAACTTAACCACAGCCCGGTACCGCCCAGCGCAACAGCTGCAAGCGCACACAGCAGCGCGCCCACAGCATAGCAACCGGCGATCTTCCAACGCTTGGCATCCCGTGCAAGGTGGGCCGCTTGAAAAGGCAGGCGCCCCTGACATGGCCACAGCCACAGGCAGGCAAACCCCGCCAGCGCCCCCGTGGGTACATCGATGAAATGATGCTGCCAAGTGGTCAGCACCGACACCCCGATCAGCGCCATCCAGCCATGCATCAGCCAACGCCAGGGCTGGTGTTGCACATGCCGGGCAAACATCGTCCAGATGACCACCAGCAAAGCGATGTGCAGCGAAGGCGCCTGGTTGAAGGGCTTGTCGAAGCCCATCAACACATCGAACAGCCAGCCGAACAGCCCGTCCAGGTCCGGTCGCTCGAAGGTGAAGCGCAACGGCCACAGCAGGAAGCAACTGACGCTGATCACCTGTGCGCTGAGCAGCGCCAGCGCGTGGCGGTCCATTTCCTGGCGTGTGCGCGGCAGCGGGAAGGACAGCCCGTAGAGCAGGTCGATCGACCAGTATGGGATGATCGTCCAGGGCCACAGCGGCATGCCGTGCTCCCAGCCGAACACCAGGCTGCCGACATCACTGCGCCCGGCCGTGTAATGGTTCGCCAGCCCATAGCTGAGGAAGAACAACGGCCCCAGCAGCAGAAGCCAGAACACGCCCCGGCGAATCAGCCCAGGCTCGCGTGGCAGGCTCACTCAGCGTACCCGCTGTGCCAGGCTGACGCTGAAAATGCCCCATTCATCGATACGCTGGGCCAGCTTGCGGAAGCCCGCTGCCTCGACCAGCTGGTCCATCTCGGCCTGGCTGCGGCGGCGCATCACCCAGGCCTCGCCACCCCGATGGCTGGTGAGGGCGCGGGCAATCATCTCCAGTTGCGGGTGCCACGGCTGGCCGGTGTAGACCAGGTAGCCGCCATCCTCTACGGCGTCGGCCAGCCCGGCCAACGAGTCGCCCACCAGCTGGTTACTGGGGAAGAGTTCGTACAGCCCTGACACCACGGCCAGCGATGGGGGTTGTTCAAGTGTGGCCAGGCTCTGGCGAGCGAAAGCATCGCCCTGGACGAAGCGGGCGATGTCGGCCAGGCCCTTTTCGCTGATCAGCGCGCTGCCTTGCTGAACGTTCAGTTCGCTGTAGTCGCGCAGCAGGATCGAATCCGGCAGCTGCTCAAGGTCTTGCAGGGCTTCGAGGATGTAGCGGCCATGGCCGGCGGCAATATCGACAATGTGCACGGGCCGTTGTTGTTCACGCAGGCGGGCGATGGCCAGGCGCAGCAATTCTTCGACGTGCAGCTTGCGCTGGCGAATGCCACGCCAGCCGATGGCGTCGAGGTAGTTCTGGTCGATCAGGCGGCCCAGTTTGCCCTTGCCGGTCGGCTGGTTGCGGTACACGTAGTCGAGGGTGCTGCCCGAGTCGAAGCCGGTGTCGAAGCCCAGCTTCACGCCTTCGGACAGCCCCTTGCCCAGCTGCAGGCCCGCGCGGGTGGCGCGCCAGTAAAGGTCGCGGGGCGAATTGCGTGGCAAGGGTGCGGCCAGGCCCTCGGCCTCGGCGCAGCTGGCGCCGGTCTTGTCGGCATCCAGCAATGACGGCTGTGCGGCGGGGTGGGTGAAGCAGTGTTCGACAAACCGTTCGATACGCCTCAGCGCATGGGCCCGATCACGTTCACCCAAGGTGTCGTGGAAGAACCCGGGCAGTATGTGCATTTCCTTGCGAGCACTGCCCAGCCGTTCGAAAAAGCGCTCCTGTGGCTGGCGCTCGACCACGAAGTCGGCCCCCGAGACCAGCAATTGGGTCGGTACCTGAATGGCCTGAGCGTCTGCTACTACCCGGTCGGCGGCTTCGTACAGGCCCAGCAGCATGGTCACTGAAATCGGCCGACTGATCAGCGGGTCGGCCACGTACGACATCACCCGCTCCGGGTCATGGGTAAGCAGGCGCGGCTTGACGTAGCTGTTGACGAAGAAGTTGCCGCGCAAGGCCTTGAGCAGTTTCAGGCCGGGGCGGGCGAACGGCACGTACAGCTTGACCTTGAATGCCGGCGAGGCCAGCACCAGGCAGCGCACCTTGGGCGCGTAGTCGTGCGCCCAGGTGGCAATCAGCACGGCGCCGACGCTTTGCGCCAGCACCACCACGTCCTGCTCGGCGATACCGTGGTGGGCCTGGATATGTTCGATGAAGGTTTGCACGTCGCGCACGCTGGTGGCGAACCCCGGGCTGTCGCCGCGCGCACCTGGCGACTGGCCGTGGCCGCGCGCATCCCAGGCGAAGAAGTCGTAGCCCGGCATGTCCAGTTCATCGGCCAGGTGGGCCATACGCCCGCCGTGTTCATGGCCTCGGTGGAACATCACCACGGCCCGGCGTGGCTGGTGTTCGTTGCGGGTGGCAGGCCAATGACGGTAGTGCAGCTCGACACCGTCATGGGTGGAGAAGTGCAGCGCTTGCGCTTGGCGCATGGTCAACGTCCTTTTGCGACGATTTTAGGCTCTGCGGGTTTCGGCCAGCCCTTGGCGAACCCGGTTGTAGAGGGTATAGAGCGAGAGCGCGAGGATGACCAGCAGCAAGCCATTGATCCAGCTGCCGTTCAGCAGGCCAAAGGCGACGCCGGTGCCGAGCACGCCGAAGGCAAAGGCGCGGTCGCTTTTGCCCATGGGGCCGTCATAACGCCGCGATGCGCCGGCCAGCGGGCCCATGACCCCGGCGTACTCGCTGAAGGTGGCGCACAGCACCACCAGCACCACCAGCGTAGGTGACACGCCAGCCAGCAGGGCGAAGGGCAGGTACAGGGCGGCGTCGGCGATCACGTCGCAGAGTTCGTTGAGGTAGGCGCCGAGGGTGGATTGCTGGCCGAACTCCCGGGCCAGCATGCCGTCGACGGCATTCAGCGCCATGCGCAGCAGCATCCACACTGGCACCAGGATGAACAACCAAGTGGCATGGGGCAGGGCGGCCAGCAGCAGGCCCAGCAGGATCGATACCACGGCGGCGGTGACGGTGACCTGGTTGGCGGTGACGCCCCGGTCATGCAGGCGCTGGACGGTTGGGCGCAGCAGGGCCTGGAAGCGTGGTTTGAGCTGGTAGATCGATGCCACTGGAAAGTCCTTTTTAGTGGTGCGATGGGCCGATTGTGTGCCGAGGATTTTGCTGGCTGCAAGTGAGTGGCCGAGAAATTGCTCACATTGGTTGAGGCCGGGGTTTTCAGCGCGCTCGGCGCACGCCATTATCGGCCCATGACTACCTTGCTCGCTTTCTACCAGAACATTGGCCCAGCGCTCTCGCTTCTGGTGGTGCTGACCTTCCTGCTGGCCGGCGCCGTCAAAGGGGTGATCGGCCTGGGTATGCCGACCATCGCCATGGGCCTGCTGGGTCTGGCGATGTCACCGGCGCAGGCTGCTGCGCTGCTGATCGTGCCTTCGACCCTCACCAACCTTTGGCAATTGGCAAGTGGTGGGCACCTGCGAGCGTTGCTGGCGCGGTTGGTGCCGATGTTGGCGCTGATCTTCATCGGCACCTTGCTGGGCAGTGCCTGGTTGGGGATCAACAGTGGCCCATGGGCCGTGCACGCGTTGGGTGCGGCCTTGCTGGTGTATGCAGTGTACGGGCTGCTCGGCCCAGGCTTGCATCTGGCGGCGAGGCACGAACGTTGGCTGGGGCCAGCCTGCGGGCTGGTGACGGGGGTAATCACGGCGGCAACCGGTGTGTTCGTGATACCGGCTGTGCCCTACCTGCAGAGCCTGGGGCTGAGCCGCGAGCAAATGATCCAGGCCTTGGGCCTGTCGTTCACGGTTTCGACCCTGGCGCTGGCCGTTGGCCTGGCCGGGCAGGATGCCCTCGGTGGCCAGGCGTTGGGAGCTTCGCTGCTGATGCTGGCGCCAGCCCTGCTCGGCATGCTGGTGGGCCAGTGGTTGCGTCAACGCATCAGCGCGCTGGTGTTCAAACGTTGCTTTTTCATCGGCCTGGCCGCACTGGGCGGCCATTTGCTGATCAACGGCTAGCGCTTGAGGCGCTGAGCATGTCGACCCGCTGGATATCGAAATCGCGCTCCAGGTAATCCATGCGCTTTTCGAAGAACGCGGCCATGTGCGGCAGGGCCGAATGCACATCCAGCGCAGCCTGGTCGGCCCACACTTCGAAGAACACGAACAGGCTCGGGTCCTGCTGGTCACGCAGCATGTGGTACTCGATGCAGCCCGGCTCCTGGCGGCTTGGCTCGACATAAGGGCGGAACAGGTTTTCGAAGGCGTCAGCCATTTCCGGGCGGGTCTTGGCTTTGAGGATGAAGGCGAACTGCTCGCTCATGGGGCGCTACTCGGTGATGGGAAGGTGAACCGATTCTACGGCAATAATAAGGTGCGCATTCGTGACTTCTGGTCAATTGTATTTTGCCTCGTTACCGCTATATCCCACCCCCATGAGTCTCTAACCTGCCGGCATGAATTCTGACCCGGCCGGGGAGGCCAGCATGAAAAAGATCCTTCTGCTCAATGGTGGTAAACAGTTCGCTCACTCCGATGGTCGCCTCAACGCGACCTTACACGAAGCGGCCATCGCTCACCTGGACCGCGCCGGTTTCGATGTGCAGGAGACGTTCATCGACGGCGGCTACGACGTGCAGGCTGAAGTGGAGAAGTTCCTCTGGGCCGATGTCATCATCTATCAAATGCCGGGGTGGTGGATGGGCGCGCCCTGGACCGTGAAGAAGTACATCGATGAAGTCTTCACCGCTGGCCATGGTAGCCTTTACGCCAACGATGGCCGCACCCGTTCGGACCACTCGCAAAAGTACGGCAGCGGTGGTTTGGTGCATGGCAAGCAGTACATGCTGTCGCTGACCTGGAACGCGCCGCAGCAGGCATTCGATGACCCTGCCGACTTCTTCGAAGGCAAGGGTGTGGATGCCGTGTACTTCCCGTTCCACAAGGCCAACCAGTTCCTTGGCATGACCGGCCTGCCGACCTTCCTGGCGGTGGATGTGATGAAACGCCCGGATGTACCGGCGGCACTGGCGGCTTATGAGGCACATCTGGACAAGGTGTTCGGCAAGGCGATCTAATCCAGACAAGTAGCTGCCGCAGGCCAGAATGTGAAAACCCGATCCGAAGAGCTCCAGGTGTTCGTCGCCGTCATCGACTGCGGCTCGATCTCTGCCGCTGCCGAGCAGATGGGCCAGACCCCGTCCGCCGTCAGCCGTACCTTGTCGCGCCTGGAGGGCAAGCTCGGCACTACCTTGGTCAACCGCACCACCCGGCGTATGGACCTGACCGAGGAAGGGCGCTTTTTCCTTGAGCGTTCGCGGCAGGTACTGGAGCAGATGGACGAGATGGAAGAGCGCCTGTCGATGAACCGCCAGACCGCTACCGGGCGCCTGCGCATCAATGCGGCCGCGCCGTTCATGCTGCATGCCATCTTGCCGTGGATCGGCGAGTTTCGCCGCCAGTACCCGGGTATCGAGCTGGAGCTGAACACCGACGACCTGATCATCGACCTGCTGGAGCAGAGCACCGACGTGGCCATCCGCATCGGGGAGCTGGCCGACTCCAGCCTGCACGCACGCAACCTCGGTTGCAGCCCGGTGCAGGTGCTGGCCAGCCCGGCTTACCTTGAGCAGCACGGTACACCGCAGCAGGTCGAGGACCTGGCCAACCATTGCCTGCTGGGTTTCAGCCAGCCCGAATCGCTCAACCAGTGGCCACTGCGCCATGCCCAGGGTGACCGTTGGAGCATTCGCCCGGCGCTGATCGCCTCCAGTGGCGAGACCCTGCGCCAGCTGGCGCTGGCCGGCGAGGGCATCGTCAGTCTGTCGCACTTCATGACCCACGAGGACATTCGCACCGGGCGCCTGCAGGTGCTGCTGAGCGAGGCCAACAATGGCTATCGCCAACCGATTCACGCGGTGTACTACCGCAACACCCAGCTGGCATTGCGTATCCAGTGCTTCCTTGATTTCATCCAGCGCAAGCTGGCGATGTACGCCTGCTGAGTTGCCTGAACGCGACAGATCCTGTCCGCAGGCGGCGAAACTTCCTGCGTGTTATTGCGCAGTCGAACCGCTTCGGCCTTACTGACTGCTCAACAAAAACAACACCAAGGAAGTGTCATGCGTATTGTTCCGTTCCAGTACCTGGCTCTCGCAGCCTCGATCCTGAGCTGTTCCTCGGTTTACGCCGCCACGCTGGAGGGTGGCGCGGTGGCTGCCCCCGATCAATATGGTGCACAGGTGGCTGCCGATGTTCTGAAAAAGGGTGGTAACGCGGTGGATGCCGCGGTGGCCACTGCCTTCACCTTGGCGGTGACGTACCCTGAAGCTGGCAACATTGGTGGTGGCGGGTTCATGACCCTGTTCGTCGACGGCAAGCCTTACTTCCTCGATTACCGCGAAGTCGCGCCAAAGGCCGCCACGCGCGACATGTACCTGGATGACAAGGGCGAAGTCATCGAGAACCTCAGCCTGGTCGGGGTGCGTGCAGCAGGTGTGCCCGGCACCGTGATGGGCCTGTGGGAGGCACACAAGAAGTTCGGCAAGCTGCCCTGGAGCGAGCTGCTGACCCCGGCCATCGGCTATGCGAAAAACGGCTTCAAGGTGGCGGAAAAGCAGTACCAGTACCGCAACGATGCCCAAGGCATGTTCAAGACGGCGACCAACTTCAACGACTATTTCGGCAGCATGAAGGTCGGTGAACTGTTCAAACAGCCAGAAATGGCCCAGACACTGGAACGTATCGCTGACAAGGGCGTGAGCGAGTTCTACCAAGGCAAGACCGCCGACCTGCTGGTGGCGCAGATGAAGGCCGACAAGGGCCTGATCACCAAAGATGACCTGAAGGACTACAAGGCCGTATGGCGTGAGCCGATGGCCGTGAGCTGGCGTGGCAACGTGGTCTACACCGCGCCACCGCCAAGCTCTGGCGGTGTGGCCCTGGCCCAGCTGCTGGGCATCAAGGAAGACCGCGCGGCGGACTTCAAAGGGGTAGCGCACAACTCTGCGCAGTACATTCACCTGTTGGCCGAGATCGAGAAGCGCGTGTTCGCCGACCGCGCCGACTACCTCGGTGACCCGGCGTTCACCAAGGTACCTGTGGATAAACTGGTGGCCAAGGACTACCTGGCCAAGCGTGCCGCGCAGGTCAACCCGAAGGCCATTTCCGACACCGACAAGGTCAAGCCGGGCCTTGAGCCGCACCAGACCACGCACTTCTCCATCGTCGACAAGCAGGGCAACGCGGTCAGCAACACCTACACCCTCAACCTCGACTACGGCAGTGGCGTGGTGGTGAAGGGGGCAGGCTTCCTGCTCAACGACGAGATGGATGACTTCAGCGCCAAGCCGGGGGCGGCGAATGCCTTTGGTGTGGTGGGGGGCGATGCCAATGCCATCGAACCGGGCAAGCGTATGCTGTCGTCGATGAGCCCTAGCCTGATGACCCGCGATGGCAAGGTGGTGCTGGTAATCGGCACGCCGGGTGGCTCGCGGATCTTTACCTCGATCTTCCAGGTGATGAACAACCTGTACGACTACGGCATGCCGCTGGACAAGGCGGTGGCGGCGCAGCGCGTGCACCATCAGTTGCTGCCCAAGGACACCATTTACTTTGATGCCTATGCGCCGTTGACCGGGCCGGAGGCAGATAAGTTGAAGAAGATGGGTTATGTGCTGGAGGACCAGGGCTGGGAGATGGGGGATATCCAGGCGATCCGGGTGGACGGGGCGAAGCTTGAGACCGCCTCCGATCCGCGTGGGCGTGGGGTGGGGATGATCGTCAAATAGAGCACTGTAGGCAGTGCTGACGCATTCGCGGGCAAGCCGGCTCCCACAGGGTTCGTGCAATCTTCAGATATTGCGCTGTACCTGTGGGAGCGGGCTTGCCCGCGAATGCTATCTTATGGTCAGACGCGGAACTGGCTGACCAGCGTCTGCAACTGCCCACCCAGCCGCGCCAGTTCCACACTGGACGCCGCGGTTTCGTCACTGGCCGCTGCCGTCTGCTCCGACACATCACGCACATTCAGAATGCTGCGGCTGATCTCTTCAGCCACCGCGCTTTGCTGCTCTGCCGCCGCCGCAATCTGCTGGTTCATCGACTGGATGCTCGACACCGTGCTGGTGATGCTCTCCAGCGAAGCCCCGGCCTTGCGTGCCAGCTCGACACTGCTGTCGGTGAGGGTACGGCTGCCCTGCATGGCGTTCGCCACTTGCTGGGTGCCATGTTGCAGGCTGGCAATCAGCTCTTCGATTTCTTCGGTGGACTTCTGCGTGCGCTGGGCCAGGCCGCGTACTTCGTCGGCGACCACGGCAAAACCACGCCCGGCCTCGCCGGCACGCGCGGCCTCGATCGCCGCGTTCAGCGCCAGCAGGTTGGTCTGTTCGGCCACCGACTTGATCACGTCCATCACGCTGCCGATCTTCTGGCTTTCCTGCTGCAGCAGGTTCATGGCTTCGGTGGAGCGGTGCATGTCTTCGGCCAGGCGCTCGATCTGGCCAATCGCCTCGCCCACCACGCGATCGCCGGCACGGGCTTCGTCGTCGGCACCGGTGGCGGCATGCGAGGCCTGCTCGGCGTTGCGTGCCACTTCCTGAACGGTGGCGGCCATTTCGTGCATGGCGGTGGCCACCTGGTCGGTCTCGACCTTCTGGCTGTTGGCGCCCGCGCTGGTCTGTTCGGTGACTGCCGACAGCTCTTCGGCGGCGCTGGCGATCTGGGTGACGCCATCGCGAATGCCGGTGATCAGCTCGCGCAGGGTGGTGCCCATGCGTGCGATGCCTTGCTGCAACACCCCCAACTCATCGCGCCGGGTGACGCGCAGGTGTTGGGTAAGGTCGCCGCTGGCGATCTTTTCCACCGCGCCCAGGGTTTCACGCAGCGGGCCGGTGATCTGGCGGGTGATCAGCACCGCTGCCAGCACGCCAACCAGCAGGGCCAGCAGGGTAGCGATGGCCTGCAGGCTGCGGGCCTGGGTGCTTTCGATGTCGCGGCGCTCCAGCTGGATCTGGTACAGCGCATCACTGCGCTTGACGATGTCGGCACCCTGTACGGTCATTTCGGCGCGTGAGGTGGTGATGTCGGAGACTGCGTCGCGGAATTGGCGGACGGCGTCGCGGTAGGCCAGCACCGAGCGCTCGAACTGTTGCAGGCGGGCATCTTCGGCGGGCAGCTGGCGCTTGAGGTTGTCGATATCGGCCAGCGCCGCATCCAGCTGGCGCAGGGCCGCCTGCTCGTTGGCGGCAGTGTTGTCGGCAATGTAGCCGCGCACATCGATGCGCACCTGCAACAGTTGCTGGCGGGCCTTGCTGATCAGCTGGTACTGGGCCAGGCGTACGCTGTCGGCCTCGGGGCGAGCCATCACTTCCTGGCTGAGGATGTCCATGGCCTGGTCGGCGCGGGTTGCTGAGCTGTCCATCGCCGTGCGCGCGGTACGGGTGGCGTCGTAGCCCTGGCGCATCTTGTTCAGCGACAGCTTGTAGGCGCTGATGGTTTCGCCCAGTTCATTCAGCAGCTTGATGTTTTCCGGGCTCTTGAAGGTGCTGGCCAGGTAAGCCTGTTGCTTGCTGAAGGCGTCCAGTTTGGTCTGGGTGTTGGCGGCGGCGGCATCGTCGCCGTTGGCGATCATGTACTGCAGGCGCGCAATGCGCAGGTCGGTGAGGTCCTTGTTCAGCTGGCCGATGTCGCCCATCCAGTTGCTGCGGTCGATCAGGCTGCCCAGGCTGGTCCAGCCGGTGAGGGCCAGCAGGCCGGTGAGGACCAGCACCAGGCCGAAGCCCAGGCCGAGTTTGAGGTTGACGCTGATGTTGGCGAACCAGCTGTTCATGCACGCACTCCAGAAGTAGTTTTTGCTCTCTTGATCTTCGATCGCAAGGCGTTGTTGTTCTGGGTGCCCGCTGACTCGTGCAGGGGTTATCGGCAATGAACAGTGAAGCTGAAACGCTTTTTCAGCAGATTTGTAATTGGATAAATTGGGGCTGCAATGCAGCCCCGGCATTTTCAGAGACTACGCGCGCTGAAGGTATCGCAGCTGTTCACCTCACCTTGGGCAAACCCGGCTTTGAACCAGCGCACCCGCTGTGCCGACGTGCCATGGGTGAACGAGTCCGGCACCACGCGCCCGCGGCCTTGCTGCTGCAGGCGGTCATCGCCAATGGCATTGGCTGCGTTCAGCGCTTCCTCGACGTCGCCTGGTTCCAGCCAGTTCAGGCGCTTTTGCGCCTGGTAGGCCCACACACCGGCCAGGCAGTCGGCTTGCAGCTCCTGGCGCACCAGCAGGCCGTTGTCGCCTTCCATGCGCTGGCCGTTGCGGCGCGCGGCATCCACCTTGGCCGAAACGCCCAGCAGCGTTTGCACATGGTGGCCGATTTCGTGTGCGATCACGTAGGCCTGAGCGAAGTCGCCAGCGGCAGCAAAGCGGGTTTCCATTTCGCGGAAGAACGACATGTCCAGGTACACCCGCTGGTCTGCCGGGCAATAGAACGGCCCCACTGCCGCCGAGGCGAAACCACAGGCTGAATTGACCTGGCCACTGAACAGCACCAGCTTGGGGTCGCGGTACTGTTGGCCGGCTTCGGCAAACAAGGCTTTCCAGGTGTCTTCGGTGTCGCCCAGGATCGAGGCAACGAATTCGGCCTGCTGGTCATTGGCCGGTGGCGCCTTGCTACCCGCACCACTCGGTGCAACCTGCGTCTGTTGCTGCTCCATCTGGCCGGCGAGCTGGCCAAGAATCTGCAGCGGATCCTGCCCGGTGAGCCAGCCGATGCCGACGATCAGCAGGATCGCCCCAAGCCCCAGCCCCTTGCCGCCGCCGAAACGCATGCCGCCGCCACCGCCACCTTCGCCTCGGGCATCGACCACGTTGTCGCTGCGTCGGCCTTTTCGCCATTCCATGAGTGCTCTCCCGAGCGTGAAACAAGAAGACAAAGATTAGTTCACGACAGCAGCAGGTGTCAGGCCAAGGTGTTAATCCATAACCAAATGGTTATGTTAGAGAGGGCTGATTTCAATATTCATCGCGCGCGACATGCCTGAAACTGCAAGTCCGCCTGCCACGCCCAGGCGTTCACATAATTCCAAGAGAGGAAACCGGCATGCCCGCACAGGACAACAGCCGCTTCGTGATCCGTGATCGCAACTGGCACCCCAAAGCCCTTACGCCTGACTACAAGACGTCCATTGCCCGCTCGCCGCGCCAGGCACTGGTCAGCATTCCACAGTCGATCAGCGAAACCACGGGGCCAGACTTTTCCCACCTGGGCTTCGGTGCCCACGACCATGACCTGCTGCTGAACTTCAACAACGGTGGCCTGCCAATCGGCGAACGCATCATCGTTGCCGGCCGCGTCGTCGACCAGTACGGCAAGCCTGTGCCGAACACCCTGGTGGAGATGTGGCAAGCCAACGCCGGCGGCCGCTACCGCCACAAGAACGACCGTTACCTGGCACCGCTGGACCCGAACTTCGGTGGCGTTGGCCGTTGCCTGACCGACCGTGACGGCTACTACAGCTTCCGCACCATCAAGCCAGGCCCGTACCCATGGCGCAACGGCCCGAACGACTGGCGCCCGGCGCACATCCACTTCGCTATCAGTGGCCCGTCGATTGCGACCAAGCTGATCACCCAGCTGTACTTTGAGGGTGACCCGCTGATCCCGATGTGCCCGATCGTCAAGTCGATCGCCAACCCGCAAGCCGTGCAGCAGCTGATCGCCAAGCTCGACATGAGCAACGCCAACCCGATGGACTGCCTGGCCTACCGCTTCGACATCGTGCTGCGTGGCCAGCGCAAGACCCACTTCGAGAACTGCTGAGGACCCCGCCATGCCAATCGAACTGCTGCCGGAAACCCCTTCGCAGACCGCCGGCCCCTACGTGCACATCGGCCTGGCCCTGGAAGCGGCCGGCAACCCGACCCGCGACCAGGAAATCTGGAACCGCTTGGCCAAGCCAGACGCGCCGGGCGAGCACATTCTGCTGATCGGCCAAGTGTATGACGGTAACGGCCACCTGGTGCGCGACTCGTTCCTGGAAGTGTGGCAAGCCGACGCCAACGGCGAATACCAGGATGCCTACAACCTGGAAAACGCCTTCAACAGCTTTGGTCGCACCGCCACCACTTTTGATGCCGGTGAGTGGACCCTGCATACGGTCAAGCCGGGTGTGGTGAACAACGCGGCTGGCGTGCCGATGGCGCCGCACATCAACATCAGCCTGTTCGCCCGTGGCATCAATATCCACCTGCACACGCGCCTGTATTTCGATGACGAAGCCCTGGCTAACGCAAAGTGCCCGGTGCTGAACCTGATTGAGCAGCCACAGCGGCGTGAAACCTTGATTGCCAAGCGTTGCGAAGTGGACGGGAAGACGGCGTATCGCTTTGATATCCGTATTCAGGGTGAAGGTGAGACGGTGTTCTTCGACTTCTGATGAAAACCTGGGGCCGCAAGGCGGCCCCGGGCTATCAGCTGTTCACAGGCTTCAGGTCAAACGCATCGGCCTGGTACTGGAACAGCAGGCAATCGGCCGCCGCAGTGCATCCGCTTTCATGCACCAGGTCGGCCGGCAGCTTGTAGTAGGATCCTGCGGGAAACTCAGTGCGCTTGCCGTCGATCACCGCGTAGAAAGTACCTTTCAGGACAACGGTCGGCAGTGCCTGGCTGTGCTGGTGCTGGTCGTTGTCGGTACCCTTACTGAATTTCACATAGGCCGAATAAGGCCCCTTGCCGAAGATATCCCCTTCAACATTGGCGTAGCTGACTGCACCGTTGGTGTTGGGTACGTCCTGCCATTTCAGCGCTGCGCTGTCGGGTACTGACACGGTTTTTTCTGCCGCGTTGATGCCAACGGCCAGGGTGGCGAGTGCCACGCCCGTAATGATCGCCTGCAATGCTTTCATGGTAGTGCTCCTTCGTTGAGTGACAGTGCAACGAAGCCTAACCAAACAGTTTCTGCACAAATACGCCTCTCGGAGCGCATGACTTGTTCATGTTCTGCACAGATCAGTCCTGCCATCTCGGCTGTGCGTAGTAGGTTTGCGCATAGTCCAGCAACGCCCGCACCTTGGGTGCCAGGTAGCGGCTTTGCGGGTACACCGCATACAGGTTGCGTGGTGGCAGTTTCCAGCCTTTGAGCACCGGCACCAGGCGCCCGTCCAGCAAGGCGTCATGCACGATGAAACGATCAAAGCTGGCAATGCCCAGCCCGCCGATGGCAGCAGCACGCAAGGCCATCGGCGAGTTGGCGCTGAGGCGCCGGGGCATCAGGATATTGCGCTGTTCACCCTCGGGGTTGGTCAGATACAGACGCTGTGGGTGAGGCAGATTGCTGTAGCCGAGCAGGGGATGGCCAACCAGCGTGTCGAGGGAAGTAGGCGTGCCGTGGCGTTCAAGGTAGCGTGGCGCAGCCACCAGCAGCACCTCGCTGCGGGCCAGCAGGCGGGCTACCAGGCTGGAGTCAGGCAGATGATCGGTTATCCGAAGGCAAATATCGATTTGTTCTTCCAGCAGGTCGATGAAGCGATCGCTGCAATGGAGCTCGACCTGCAGGTGCGGGTGGTGCTCGACGAAGTCCGGCAGCCAGCGCCCCAGTTCAAGTTCGCCGAAGGCCGTGGCCACGCCCAGGCGCAGGGTACCCGTGGGCTGCTGCTGATGTTCGGAAAGCTCCAGGGTCATCGCCTGCATCTGCTCGAGGATCTGCACGCAGTGGCGGTAGAAGAGTGTGCCGGCTTCGGTCAGGTGCAGGCGGCGGGTAGTGCGGGTGAGCAGTTGCGTGCCCAACTGGCGTTCCAGCTGTTTCACTTGGCGTGACAGCACGGTATGGGACAGGCCGGCCTGGCTGGCGGCGGCACTGAAGCTGCCGAGGTCGACGACCCGGCGAAAGGCCTGCATGGCGTTCAACTGGTCCATCGGCACAGCTCTCCTGAGGCGCCCGGTGGAGCCTTGAAGGCCCCACCGGGTAGCGGATCAGCGCCGGACCAGCAACACGCCGCTTTCCATGTGATGGGTGTACGGGAACTGGTCGAACAGCGCGCAGCGTTCGATACGGTGGGTATCTTGCAGCTGGGCAATGTTCTGCGCCAGTGTCTCGGGGTTGCAGGAGATGTACAGGATCCGCTCGAAACGCCGGGTCAGCTCGCAGGTGTCAGGGTCCATCCCCGCACGCGGCGGGTCGACGAACACAGTACCGAAGTCATAGCTTTTCAGGTCGATGCCTTCCAGGCGGCGGAACGGCCGCACCTCATTCAGCGCCTGGGTCAGCTCTTCGGCCGACAAGCGCACCAAACGCACGTTATCCACAGCGTTCTCGTCGAGGTTGCTGAGCGCGGCATTGACCGAGGTCTTGCTGATTTCGGTCGCCAGCACCTGGCGCACGCGGGTGGCCAGCGGCAGGGTGAAGTTGCCGTTGCCACAATACAGCTCCAGCAGATCGTCCTGGCGCTCGCCAATGGCCTCGAAGGCCCAGCTCAGCATCTTCTGGTTCACCGCGCCGTTGGGCTGGGTGAACGCGCCTTCCGGTTGGCGATAGCTGAACACACGGCCAGCCACGTCGAGTTTTTCCACCGCGTAGTCGCGGCCGATCACCAGGCGCTTGCCCTTGGAACGGCCAATGACGCTCACGCCCAGCGTTTCAGCCAGTTGCCGCGCTTCTACTTCCCAGGCCTCGTCCAGCGGGCGGTGGTAGCACATGGTGATCATCGCATCGCCGGCCAGGGTGGTGAGGAACTCCACCTGGAACAGGCGGTTGCCCAGTTCCTCGCTGGCCTGCCAGGCCGCCTTCAGGCGCGGCATCAGTGCATTGATGCGCTGGCTGGCAATGGGGAAATCGTCGATCAGGATCGCCTTGTGCTTATCGCCCGGGGCAAACATGGCGTAGTGGCGCTGGCCATCCTCGCGCCACAGGCGGAACTCGGCGCGCAGGCGGTAGTGCTCGCGCGGCGAGTCGAAAACAGCCGGCTCTGGTGCGCCGAACGGCGCCAGCAGCTCGCGCAGCCGGGCTACCTTGGCGTCCAGCTGGGTGGCGTAGGAGGAGGGGTCGAAAGCAGCACTCATGCGTTGAACCAGCCCAGCTTGATGACGAACAGGATGGAAAGGATCACCAGGGCCGGGTTCAGGTCGCGGTGGCGGCCGGAGATCAGCTTGACGGCGGTCCAGGAAATGAAGCCGAAGGCGATACCGTTGGCGATCGAATAGGTCAGCGGCATGGCCAGGGCGGTCACGACCACTGGCGCGGCTTCGGTGACATCGTCCCAGTTTATTTCTGCCAGGCCCGAGGCCATCAGCACGGCGACGAACAGCAGCGCCGGAGCGGTGGCGAACGCAGGCACGCTTCCGGCCAGCGGGGCGAAGAACAACGCCAGTAGGAACAACACGGCAACCACGATAGCGGTCAGACCGGTGCGGCCACCGGCGCTGACGCCCGCAGCGGATTCAATGTAGCTGGTGGTGGTCGAGGTGCCCAGCAGCGAACCGGCCATGGCGGCGGTGCTGTCGGCGATCAGGGCGCGGCCCATCTTCGGCATGTGGCCGTCCTTGCCCATCAGCCCGGCGCGCTTGGCCACGCCGATCAGGGTGCCGGAGTTGTCGAATAGGTCGACGAACAGGAAGGCGAAGATCACGCTGACCAGGCCCACGTCCAGCGCGCCGGCGACATCCAGCTGCAGGAAGGTCGGTGCCAGCGAAGGCGGCATGGAGACGATGCCGGCAAACGGCGTCACGCCCATCACGATTGAGGCGATGGTCACTGCCAGAATGCCGATCAGCACGGCGCCGCGTACTTTCAGCGACTCAAGCCCCACGATCAGGAAGAAGCCCAGGGTGGCGAGGATCGGTGCAGGCTGCTTGAGGTCGCCCAGGCCAACCAGGGTTGCCGGGTTATCGACGACAATGCCGGCGTTATGCAGGGCGATCAATGCCAGGAACAGACCAATACCCGCGGCAATCGCCGAACGCAGCGGCAGCGGGATGCTGTTCACGATCCATTCGCGGATGCGGAAGATCGACAACAGGAAGAACATCACCGCCGACAAAAACACCGCGCCCAGCGCAACTTGCCAGGTGTGGCCCATGTGCAGCACCACGGTGTAGGTGAAGAACGCGTTCAGGCCCATGCCCGGCGCCAGGGCGATCGGGTAGTTGGCGATCAGGCCCATGGTGGTGGACCCGATGGCCGCTGCCAGGCACGTGGCCACAAAGATCGCGCCCTTGTCCATCCCGGTCTCGCCGAGGATGCTCGGGTTGACGAACAGGATGTAGGCCATGGCCAGGAAGGTAGTGACGCCCGCAAGAATCTCCGTGCGTACGTTGGTGTTGTGTGCTCTTAGTTGAAACAGCCTTTCCAGCATGCCCGCTCCCCAAGGCGCCCCCGGCGCCATGAATGTATCGACCCCATCAGCAAAGCACAGACCGTACCGGTTGCCGTGGTTTTGTGTGGGGAGGAAAAAAGCCGCGCATGATACCAGCATGCTCGGCGGGGGCCTATGGCCGTTGGGGAATGGGTTTTTATTAGCCTGTGCAATCCCTGTGGGAGCGGGCTAGCCCGCGAAGAGGCCGGCATAGGCCACCCATTCAGTTGTTATGCAACCGATCCCGTTTTGCCAGTGTTGGGAACAGTTTTATCCACACCCCGGTCACCACCAACGTGCCCACTCCGCCCATCACAACCGCTGGCACTGTGCCAAACCAGTGCGCCGTCACCCCGGATTCGAACTCACCGAGCTGGTTCGAGGCACCAATGAACAACCCGTTCACAGCGCTCACCCGCCCGCGCATTTCATCCGGCGTTTCCAGTTGCACGAAAGCCCCGCGAATCACCATGCTGATCATGTCCGCCGCGCCCAGCACCACCAGCACCGCCAGCGAGAACCAGAACGAGGTCGACAGGCCGAAGGCGATGGTCGCCACGCCGAACACGCCGACTGCCGTGAACATGGTGCGCCCCACATTGCGCTCGAACGGGAAGCGCGCCAGCCACACCGACATCAGCAATGCGCCCACTGCCGGCGCCGAACGCAAAAGGCCGAGGCCCAGCGGGCCGGTCAGCAGGATGTCCTTGGCGAACACCGGCAGCAGCGCGGTGGCCCCACCCAGCAGAACGGCAAACAGGTCCAGCGAGATTGCGCCGAGGATGTCAGGCCGGCTGCGGATGAAGCGCATGCCGGCCAGCAGCGATTCGATGCTGGCCCGCCCGCGCTGCACGACCTGGCCGCGTGCCTGCAGGCTCAGGGTGAGCACGCAGGCGATGGCGTACAGGGCCACGGTGGGGCCATACACCCAGATGCTGCCAAAGGCATACAGGAAGCCGCCCACCGCTGGCGCCACGATAGTCGCCGACTGGGTGGCTGACGCCGACGCCGCCACCGCCCTTGGGAACAGCCCAGGCGGCACCACGTTGGGCAACAGCGCCTGAGTCGCCGGCATTTCGAACGAGCGTGTGGCACCCAGCAGGAAGGCCAGGGCGAAAATGAGTTCTCGGGTGACGCTGTCAGTCGCGCTGCCCACCGCCAGCGCCAGGGCGATCAGCCCCTGCAGGCTCTGGCACAGGGCGGCGACTTTGCGCCGGTCATAGCGGTCGGCCACATGCCCGGTGTGCAGCATGAACAGCACCCGTGGTGCAAATTCCACCAGGCCGACAAGGCCCAGGTCCAGCACGTTGCCGGTCAATTGATAGAGGTGCCAGCCAATGGCCACGGTGAGCATCTGGAAGCCGCTGGCGGTAAACACACGGGCCAGCCAGAACGCCAGGAAAGGGCGGTGGTGACGTAACAACTGCGGTGCGGAATCAGACATCGGAAACCAGGGGCCTCGGCGCAGTAGAGGGGGGCGCAGCGTATCATCTGTTTGTAACAAACGGTTACTGTTTGCCCGGATCTGCACTTTTTCACTCGTAATGAAAGAGGGTGGGGCAACCGGTCACGCGGCAATCAACCACACGGCTTGCCGGGCCATTCGGGACTATGCTTCCTAGCATTCGTTGATCTGGATCAATCGTTCCAGATTCAACGAATAGGCCCTTTGGGCCGGAATCCCTGCGATCGAACAGAACAATTCCAACACGCCGTACTCGACCCAGTGGGGGCAGTGGGCGACTGAGGCCACAAGCCCGGACGCCGGATTATCTGAAGAGGAAGCACCATGTTCGGAATAGAGGCCCTAGAGCTCGCCCGAATGCAGTTTGCCTTTACCGTGTCGTTCCACATCCTGTTCCCGGCCATCACCATTGGCCTGGCGAGCTACCTGGCAGTCCTCGAAGGCCTCTGGCTGCGGACCCACAACCAGGTCTACCGTGACCTCTATCACTTCTGGTCGAAAATTTTCGCCGTCAATTTCGGCATGGGCGTGGTCTCGGGCCTGGTCATGGCCTACCAGTTCGGTACCAACTGGAGCCGCTTCTCCGAGTTCGCCGGCGCCGTGACCGGGCCATTGCTGACCTACGAGGTGCTGACCGCCTTCTTCCTCGAAGCGGGCTTCCTCGGCGTCATGCTGTTTGGCTGGAACCGTGTAGGCCGCGGCTTGCACTTTTTCTCCACCTGCATGGTCGCACTGGGCACGCTGGTATCCACCTTCTGGATTCTCGCCTCCAACAGCTGGATGCAAACCCCGCAAGGCCACGAGATCATTGATGGCCGGGTGGTGCCGGTGGACTGGTTTGCGGTGGTGTTCAACCCCTCCTTCCCCTACCGCCTGATGCATATGGCCACCGCTGCGTTCGTCTCCACGGCGTTCTTCGTCGGCGCCTCGGCGGCTTGGCACCTGCTGCGCGGGCGTGACAACCCGGCGGTGCGCAAGATGCTGTCGATGGCCATGTGGATGGCGTTGATCGTGGCCCCGATCCAGGCGGTGATAGGCGACTTCCATGGCCTGAACACGCTCAAGCACCAGCCGGTGAAAATCGCTGCCATCGAAGGCCACTGGGAGAACGTGCCCGGCGAGCCGACCCCGTTGATCCTGTTCGGCATCCCCGACATGAAGGCCGAAACCACGCACTTCAAACTGGAAATCCCGGCGCTCGGTAGCCTGATCCTCACCCACAGCCTGGACAAGCAGGTGCCGGCGATGAAGGAATTCCCACCTGAGGACCGGCCCAACTCGACCATCGTCTTCTGGTCGTTCCGCATCATGGTCGGGCTTGGTTTCCTGATGATCTTCGTCGGCCTGTGGAGCCTGTGGCTGCGCAAGCGCGGCACGCTCTACACCTCGCGCCCGTTCCTGTACCTGGCGCTATGGATGGGGCCTTCCGGGCTGATCGCCTTGCTGGCCGGCTGGTTCACCACCGAAATAGGGCGCCAGCCTTGGGTGGTGTATGGCCTGATGCGTACGGCGGATGGTGTGTCCAACCACAGTTATGCACAGCTTGGCTTCACCCTGGTGGCGTTCGTGGTGGTGTACTTCGCCCTGTTCGGTACCGGCCTTGGCTACATGATGCGCCTGGTGCGCAAAGGGCCCCAGACCGGCGAAGGCGACGAACACACACCGGGCGGCCCTGGCCAGAAACGTACGCCGGCGCGGCCGTTGTCTGCCGCCGATGATGGCCATGAGGCCAAGACTGCCAGCCTGAGCAAGGAGGACTGAGCCATGGGTATCGACCTTCCGCTGATCTGGGCGGTGATCATCATCTTCGGCGTCATGATGTACGTGGTGATGGACGGCTTCGACCTGGGTATCGGCATGCTCTTCCCCTTCGTCAAGGGCGAGCAGGACCGTGATGTAATGATGAACACCGTCGCCCCGGTGTGGGACGGCAACGAAACCTGGCTGATCCTGGGCGGGGCGGGGCTGTTCGGGGCGTTCCCGATGGCCTATGCCGTGGTGCTCGAAGCCCTTTACCTGCCATTGATCCTGATGCTGATCGGGCTGATCTTCCGCGGCGTGGCCTTCGAGTTCCGCTTCAAGGCCAAAGCTGACAAGCGCCACATCTGGGACAAGGCGTTCATCTGGGGGTCGCTGGTTGCCACCTTCTTCCAGGGCGTGGCCCTGGGTGCCTTCCTTGAAGGCTTCAAGGTGGTCGACCGCCATTTTGCCGGTGGCACCCTCGATTGGCTTACCCCGTTCAGCCTGTTCTGTGGCTTGGGGCTGATCGTGGCCTACACGCTGCTGGGCTGCACCTGGCTGATCATGAAGACCGAAGGGCCGCTACAACAGAAGATGCACGACATGGCCCGGCCGCTGGCGCTGGTACTGCTGGTGGTGATCGGTATCGTCAGCCTGTGGACACCGATCGCTTATCCACAGATCGCCGACCGCTGGTTCAGCATGCCTAACCTGATCTGGTTCATGCCGGTACCGCTGCTGGTGCTGGTGACCTTCTACGGGTTGCTCAAGGCGGTGGCGCGCAACGCACACTACACGCCGTTCCTGCTCACTCTGGTGCTGATCTTCCTTGGCTACAGCGGCCTGGGCATCAGCCTGTGGCCGAACATCATCCCGCCGTCGATCTCAATCTGGGATGCTGCGGCGCCACCGCAAAGCCAGGGCTTCATGCTGGTGGGCACGTTATTCATCCTGCCGTTCATCCTCATGTACACCTTCTGGAGCTACTACGTGTTCCGCGGCAAGGTGACCCATGAAGACGGCTATCACTAGGAGGGCCGCATGATGACCGGCAAACATGGCTTGGAAGAGAAGAAGCCGCTGTGGCAGCGGCTGGGTTGGCTGTTGCTGATCTGGGCGATGAGCGTGGCGGCGCTGGGTGTAGCGGCGTGGGTGATGCGGCTGTTCATGGGGGCTGCGGGCCTTACCACCCACTGATCCTGCGGACTGGAACTGTGGGAGCGGGCAAGCCCGCGAAGCAAGCGACGCGGTGTATGGCACCGGCTCTGCCGGTGTTCGCGGGCATGCCCGCTCACACAGGGGCGGCGCAGGTGCTTACTTGCGGGCTTTCAGGATTACAAACTTGGGCGTCGCTGCCACCTGCTCCACCCCCCGGAACAACCGCGCCAGCTTGCTGTGATACCCCAGGTGCCGGTTACCCACGATGTAGAGCGCCCCACCCACCACCAGCGCCTCACGCGCCTGCTGGAACATGCGCCAGGCCAGGAAATCCCCCACCACCTGCTGCTGGTGGAACGGCGGGTTGCACAGCACCACGTCCAGCGACTGCTTCTCCACCCCGGCCAACCCATCGGCTGCGACGAAGGTTGCCGGGCGTTCGCCCAGTGCAGCCTGCCAGTTCTCCCGCGCCGATTGCACTGCCATGTACGACTCATCGACCAGCGTGTACTGGGCATCCGGGTTGGCCAATGCACTGGCAATCGCCAGTACGCCATTACCGCAGCCCAGGTCTGCCACCCTCGCGTTGCCCAGGTCACGTGGCAGATGCGGCAAGAATGCCCGGGTGCCGATATCCAGCCCTTCACGGCAGAACACGTTGGCGTGGTTCACCAGCTCCAGCGCAGGCACTTCAAGGCGATAGCGGCTAGGGTAGGGCGAGCGGGCGGCCGGCAGTTCGGCCACCGTTGCCGTCAGCAGGCGCGCCTTTTTCTGCGCCAGCGAGGCCTGCACCGGGCCGATGTATTTTTCCATCAGGTCACCGGCCGCGCGCGGCAAGTGCTTGATCATTGCCCCGGCAATCACCTGTGCCCCTGGCGCCAGGTGGCCTTGCAGGCGAATCAGTTGCTCTTCGAGCAGCGCCAGGGTTTTTGGCACGCGCACCAGCACCCGGTCGAATGGGCCTTGCCAGTGTTCACTGGCCGGTACGAACGGCACGCTGTCGAACGGCAAGCCATTGCGCGCCAGGTTTTTTTCCAGCGCCAGGTGCGCCAGGTGCGAATCGCCACTGCTGACTACCTGCAGCTGGCCCGCCAGGCTGGCGGCCAGGGCACCAAAGCTGTCATTGAGCACCAGCACCCGGCAGCTGGCGTCGGGTGCCTGCTCGTGCAGCTGCGCAAGCAGGTACTCGTCGGCGGCGTCGAAAGCCTGAAGCGGGTCGTTGGCCTGCTCCGGCTGGCGGATCAGGTCGAGTTCGGCGTAGGGGGTGGTCAACAGGGGCATGGCGTATGGCTCGGGTATGAAACTGCCCGTTGCGGTTCGCCCCGAGCTTTGCCAGACGATTCTACAGGGCTTTGCCCAAGGTCGCAGGTTTGTAGGTCAGATCCAGCCACGCAGGGCGGCGATGGCGATGGCACCGGCTTTGTTGGCTGCGTTGGTTTTGGTGATCACGCTGCGGATATGAAAGTTAACCGTGCTTTGCGACAGCGACAGAATGCAGGCCACGTCGGCAGCGGTCTTGCCGGCGGCTGACCATTTCAGCACTTCCAGTTCCCGATCGCTCATTTTGGGTTGGGGTGGGCACAGTGCGTTCAGGTGGTGCTCTCCCAGTACGGCGTGAAGGGTGTGGCACAGCCACTGCACGCTGCCGGCTTTGTCGTAGAGTTCGGCAATGTCGATGTTACCGGCGGGTCTGGCTACGCTGATCTGGCTCTCGTTGTGCTGTAAGTCGTGCAGCGACTGTGTCCAGCCATGACGCAGGCCATATTGGCAAGCCTCTTCGCGAAACCGAGGGGCTTCGCGATACAGGTCGTCTGTCCACAGCACTGGCATCGTCGAGCTGTGGCTCACGTTTGCGGCGGGGTCCTGTTTGTAGAACTCGTCACGCTGATAGCGCTCGATCCATTCGTTTGGGTAATTGCTGTAGAGGTAAATCTTGGGTGTCTGCGTGGCGATCTGAATGCGAATATTCAGCCCGAGGTATTCCATGCCCAAGTCCTGAGCCAAGTGCACTGCGATGTCGAACAACTTCCTTGGCCGTCGCTCGCTGACGAACACATGCAGGTTTCGGGTCTCCAATGCAGCATTTGAAGGACTCCTTGGGTGTCAGGATCCAATCCGTTTGAGTACCCGGAAGAGTGTAGGAAAAGTCCTAGCATTGCGTTGGGAATTTTTTGTTATAGCGATCGGGATTATCTGAACGTTCAGCACGATCGCCCTTGATGAGGCCCTACAAAGCGGTGGTTTTTATCCAGGCCACTTTAAGCGACACTGTGCACTCGCCAACCCTGGAGCCCGATATGACCGCAAGCGCCGAAAAGTTCACCCGCCAGACCCTGCTCGATGTTCAGCCGTTGACGCCGAATCTCTTCAGCCTGCGGGTTACGCGCGATGCGGGGTTCCGCTTCCGTTCCGGCCAGTTTGCCCGCCTGGGCGTGACCAAGGCCGATGGTAGTGTGGTGTGGCGCGCCTATTCCATGGTCAGCGCACCCCATGACGAGCACCTCGACTTCTTCTCCATCGTGGTGCCGGGCGGTGAATTCACCAGCGAGCTGAGCCGGTTGGGTGCAGGCGACACCCTGCTGATCGACCGCCAGGCGTTTGGTTTCCTCACCCTCGACCGCTTTGTCGGGGGACGTGACTTGTGGTTGCTGGCGACCGGTACTGGCATCGCACCATTTATGTCGATCCTGCAGGACTTCGAGGCCTGGGAGCGTTTCGACAGCATCAAGTTGGTGTACTCGGTGCGCGAAGCGAAAGAGCTGGCTTATGTGGATGAAATCGCCGGGCTGGAGCAGCGCGACTACCTGGCCGAGTTTGCTGGCAAGTTGCAGTTCATCCCGGTGGTGACCCGTGAGCAGCACCCGGGTGCGTTGAACCTGCGTATTACCACGCTGATCGAGAATGGCGAACTGGAGAAGGCCGCAGGGCTGGAGCTGTCACCGGAGCATTCGCGAGTGATGCTGTGTGGCAACCCGGAGATGATCGACGAGACGCGTAAGGTACTGAAGGCACGTGACCTGCAACTGAGCCTGAGCAAGCGGCCAGGGCAGGTGGCGGTCGAGAACTACTGGTAGTTGCAAGCTGCAAGCTGCAAGAAAGAGCGGATTGGCGCTGCGTCCGCTTTTTCTTGAAGCTTGAAGCTTGAAGCTTGAAGCTAGTTCTCAGGGCAAGCGGTTCTGGTTCTGTGTCTTGAGCAAATCGCGAATCTCGGTCAGCAGCGTTTCCTCGGCAGTCGGCACAGGCGGCGCAGTCGGTGCCACGGCTTCTTCACGCTTGAGCCGGTTGATTGCCTTCACCCCCATGAAGATGGCAAAGGCCACGATCAGGAAGTCGATCACGGTCTGGATGAACTTGCCATATGCCAGCACCACCGCCGGTACATCACCTTCGGCAGCCTTCAGGGTAATGGCCAGGTCGCTGAAGTCCACCCCCCCGATCAACAGGCCCAGTGGCGGCATGACCACGTCTCCGACGAAGGACGAGACGATCTTGCCGAAGGCCGCGCCGATGATGATACCCACCGCCATGTCGACGACATTGCCTTTGACCGCGAAGGCCTTGAACTCACTGATCATGCCCATGTTTGGTTCCTTGTAACAAAAGGTAAGGTTAACGCAGTGTAAGCCACTAAAACGCTTCATGCGTGGTGTTCAGGGCTACTGACTGCAGTTGGAACGAATAGTTTTGTCGCATCCCGAAGCGTTCGAGACACGTTCGGCTCGGCTATCATGGCGGTTTTTTCCAGGAGACCCACCCATGGCCAAGGCCAAGCGCTTGTATGGCTGCACCGAGTGCGGCGCGACCTTTCCCAAATGGGCCGGCCAGTGTGGCGAATGCGGGGCCTGGAACACCCTGGTCGAAACCATCATCGAGAGCGGCGGCTCAGCGGCGCCCAGCAGCGGCCGCGCCGGCTGGACCGGGCAGCAGGCACAGATCAAGACCTTGGCCGAAGTCAGCGTCGAGGAAATCCCGCGCTTCACCACCAGCAGCACCGAATTGGACCGCGTGCTGGGTGGCGGCCTGGTGGATGGCTCGGTGGTGCTGATTGGTGGCGACCCCGGCATCGGCAAGTCGACCATCCTGTTGCAGACCTTGTGCAACATCGCCGTGGGCATGCCGGCACTGTATGTGACGGGTGAGGAATCGCAGCAGCAGGTGGCCATGCGTTCGCGGCGCCTGGGCTTGCCCCAGGACCAGCTCAAGGTGATGACCGAAACCTGCATCGAGACCATCATTGCCACAGCCCGCGTCGAGAAGCCACGGGTGATGGTGATCGACTCGATCCAGACCATCTTCACCGAGCAGTTGCAATCAGCGCCCGGTGGCGTGGCCCAGGTGCGTGAGAGCACGGCGCTGCTGGTGCGTTACGCCAAGCAAAGCGGCACGGCCATCTTCCTGGTCGGCCATGTGACCAAGGAAGGCTCGCTGGCCGGCCCTCGGGTACTGGAGCACATGGTCGACACCGTGTTGTATTTCGAGGGGGAGTCCGATGGCCGCCTGCGCTTGCTGCGGGCGGTGAAGAACCGCTTTGGCGCAGTCAACGAACTGGGTGTGTTCGGCATGACCGACCGCGGCCTGAAAGAGGTGTCCAACCCGTCGGCGATCTTCCTCAACCGTACCCAGGAAGAAGTGCCGGGCAGTGTGGTGATGGCGACCTGGGAGGGCACCCGCCCGATGCTGGTCGAGGTGCAGGCACTGGTCGACGACAGCCACCTGGCCAACCCTCGGCGGGTGACCCTGGGCCTGGACCAGAACCGCCTGGCCATGTTGTTGGCGGTGTTGCACCGCCACGGTGGGATTCCTACCCACGATCAGGACGTGTTCCTCAACGTGGTGGGGGGGGTGAAGGTGTTGGAGACGGCCTCGGACCTGGCGTTGCTGGCGGCGGTGATGTCCAGCTTGCGTAACCGGCCACTCGCCCATGGGCTGCTGGTGTTTGGCGAGATTGGCTTGTCGGGCGAGGTGCGGCCTGTGCCCAGTGGGCAGGAGCGGTTGAAGGAGGCGGCCAAGCACGGTTTCAAGCGTGCCATCGTGCCCAAGGGCAATGCGCCGAAAGAACCGCCAGCGGGGTTGCAGGTGATTGCCGTAACCCGGCTGGAGCAGGCCCTGGATGCATTGTTCGAGTAATT
>NZ_JBICMM010000039.1:0-2165 GCF_043106425.1 Pseudomonas sp. FYR_2 | reverse complement strand
CGCGGGCGCGTCCGGGGTGGCGGCGACTTGCGCCTCGATCAGTTGCTGCAGGCACTGCTCCAGCGGGTAGTCGGCGTGGGTGCGGTTCCAGTCGTAGACCACCTGTTGCTGCTGCGCGGCATTCAACAGCGGCAACTCGGCGATGCGCTGCTGCGGCTGGGCGACGATGGCGGCCAACAGGCCCTGCCAGTGCCCGGCAAGCTGGGCGATGGTGGCTTCATCGAACAAGGCCGTTGCGTAGGTCAGGAACGCACCGATGCCGTGTTCATGCTCGACAGTGTTCAATGCAAGGTCGAACTGAGTGGTATGGATTTCCCAGTCGAGCGCCTCCAGGGTCAAGCCTGGCAGGCGCCGCGTCTGGCCCCTGCCCTCGCTGCCGTGGTTGTGCATCACCTGGAACAACGGGCTATGGCTGAGGCTGCGCTCTGGCTGCAGGGCTTCGACCAGTTGCTCGAACGGCAGGTCCTGATGCGCCTGTGCGCCCAGCCCGGCCTGGTGAACGTGCGCGACGAGCTCGTCAAAGGTGGTGCTCAGGTCGAATTCGGCCTTGAGGACCTGGGTGTTGACGAAGAAGCCGATGAGCCCCTCGACTTCGCTGCGATTGCGGTTGGCGATCGGGACGCCGACGCGGATGTCGTTCTGCCCGCTGTAGCGGTGCAACAACGCCTGGAAGCTTGCCAGCAGCAAGGTGAACAGCGTCACGCCCTGGCGCTTGGCCAACTGCTTCAGCGAATCTGCCAGCGCATCGTCAATGGCGATGTCGAGGCGTGCACCTGCATGGCTCTGCACTGCACCGCGCGGACGGTCCAGCGGCAATTCCAGTACCGGCTGTTCGTCCCCCAGATGGGCCGTCCAGTAGCCCAGTTGCTTCTCGCGTTCACCCGCTTCCATGAACTGCCGTTGCCACAACGCGTAGTCGGCATACTGCACAGGGAGCGGCGGCAATTGCAGCGCCTGCCCGGACTTGCCGGCCTCGTAGAAACGCACCAGCTCGTCGACCATGATCGGTGTCGACCAGCCATCGGAGACGATGTGGTGCAGGGTCAGCACCAGTACATGGTCATCCGCCGCCAGACGCAGCAGCTTGACCCGCAGCAAGGGCCCCTGCTCAAGGTCGAATGGCTGCTGAACTTCCTGCTCGACCCATGCCTTCAATGCCGCGCTGGTATCGACGTCGACGGCCTTGAGTGTATCGATGACCAGCTCGACGGGCGCTTCGGGGTGAATCACCTGTACCGGCTGGTCGCTGTCGAGGTGAAAGGTGGTACGCAGGGTTTCGTGTCGCGCGATCAGGGCATCGAAGCTGGCCTGCAGCGCCCGAAGGTCAAGATCGCCCTTCAGACGCAGGGCGACCGGAATGTTGTACGCGCTACCCTGGGGGTCCATTTGCCAGAGAAACCATTGCCGCTGCTGGGCGTAGGACAACGCCAGCGCTTCCCCCGGCGCTCTCGCAGGGATCGGCGCGACTCCGTACAAGTTGATTCCCTGACGCTTCAGGAGCATGGCCAGAGCGTGACGCTCTTTGGTGGACAACGATTTGACGGAGTCGAGCAACGCTTGCACTGATGTATCCCCTATGAAATCAGTTCATCAATTTCCTCCGTGGTTAGACGTTTGAGCGCCTCCAGCGATTTAGCCAGTTCTGCCTGAATCGGATCGATTTGCTGATTTTTCTCTTCGAGGCGACAAGAGAAATCCGCCAGCAGGGGATGCTCGAACAGCTCCTTCAAGGTGGCGTCGATGCCTGTCGCCTCGCGAACACGCACGATCACCTGGGTGGCCGATAGCGAATGGCCACCCAGGGCGAAGAAGCCATCGTTCAGGCCGACCCTTTCGAGTTTCAGCACGTCTGCCCAGATCGCCGCGATCTGTTGCTCCAGCTCGCTGCACGGGGCCACGTAGCTGTCCTGCAGCACGCTGGCATCCGGCTTGGGCAGGGCTTTGCGGTCCAGCTTGCCGTTGGCCGTCACCGGCAGGCGCTCGAGGAACAGCAAGTGGGTCGGGACCATGTAGTCGGCCAGGCCGAGCCTGAGGTGCTCGCGCAGTTCGCCGCGCAGCGCACTCTGTTGCTGTGGGTCGCTCGGCAGGTCGCCGGCCATGACCAGGTACGCGGCCAGTTGCTTGCCACCCGGCCCGTCGATGTCCAGCACCACCGCCTCGCGCAC
>NZ_JBICMM010000038.1:0-78334 GCF_043106425.1 Pseudomonas sp. FYR_2 | reverse complement strand
AGCCATTGAGTATCGCATCAACTTTTTCTTTGGCGCATTCTCTGGATAGCACCTCTCACACTCTCTTCCACCGTATGCAAATTACCTTGGGTAAATTTCTGCCTATCCGGTTGACGATCAAAAAAGCCCCTGATGACACCAGTCACAAGCCCCAACTCTAACCGCTGATTTTGGTCAGACACCATCGCATCCAATACCATCCCCCGAAGGTCGTTACTTTCACTGCCAGACAAACCAACGAGAGGTCTATTACTATCCACATAGTCCTGAAGCTCAGCCCGTTCAGACCGCGTGATCGGTTGTGCACCCTCAGCAATATTCCAGAAATCGTTAGAACCCACCTTTTTGTATGTACGATTTCGGCGATCTTTCTGCTTGGCGGCGTAATCAGTCTTCATCGTCCATGCATTCTGTTTTTCGCGCATCCACTGCTTGTAACTCTCTGTTCGATGGTACGAAGCTGGCTCACGCGTCAAAACAGGCATTTGATTGGAGGGAGGATTTGGCCGATCCGCGCGTGCAAGGCGAAGCACTGGCATTTTTCCATGGCCACTTGGGTCAAAAAAATTCACTGGATCGCACTCACAATAAGCATAGCTATTCAGCCCACCTATTTCGAACGGGCTGAATCTATCAGAAGAAACAAAGCGCATAAGGCTAGTGCTGTATGCCCTACTGCCATTACCCAGTAAATAGAAAGACCTAAACAACAAGTGACCCGTAAAACCAAGATGCAATTCTGCGTGCTCTACGCCGGCCGCCCAGCCATAAACTGTATAGTTCATTAAATATGCCCCAACTTTTGCTGGCCAAGAAGAGAAAGAATACCCGGCCGAACCAGGTAATAAAACCAGCAAAAATTACAGTTGACAGACACTTTCCACTCTTCCTGCTCGAAGCCATGTTTTCTGGCTCAGTGGTGGTTTTGTTCCGCGTTACGGCTCCAGTCCAGCAGCAGGCTGTACCCGACCGCCAGCAAGGTCGGCCCGATGAACAGGCCAATGAAGCCAAAGGCAAGCAACCCGCCGAACACCCCCAACAGCACGATCACCAGCGGCAGGTTGCCGCCACGGCTGATCAGGTAGGGCTTGAGCACGTTGTCCACGCCGCTGATGACAAAGGTGCCCCAGATGCCCAGGAACACCGCCATGCCGTACTCGCCCTTCCACACCAACCAGGCCGTGGCCGGGATCCAGGCCAGTGGTGGGCCCATGGGGATCAGGCTGAGCATGAAGGTCACCAGGCCCAGCACGATGGCACCCGGCACGCCAGCAATCAGGAAGCCGATCAGTGCCAGCAAACCCTGCGCAGCCGCTGTGCCAATCACTCCGTTCACCACCCGCTGAACGGTGCCCGCCACCAACTCCAGGTAGTACTCGGCGCGGTCACCCATCAGGCGGTGCAGCAAGCGCAGTACGAACGCCGACAGGCGCGGGCCGTCGCGGTAGAAGAAGAACACGAACACCAGGCTAAGGGTCAGTTCCAGCACTCCGCTGCCGATCTGCGCACTGCGCGCCAGCAACCAGTTGCCCACCTGCCCGAGGTACGGTTTGACCGACGCCAGCAGGGCCGCCCCCTGCTGGTCGAGCGACTGCCACCCACTGACCAGGCGCTCACCAACGAACGGTATGCCCCCCAACCAGGCCGGCGCATCGGGCAAACCGTCCACCTGCACGTCGCGCACGAACGCCGTGGCATCGCGAATATGATCGGCCAGGTTGAACCCCAGCCACACCAGCGGCAATGCCACAATCAGGATCCAGGCGGTGGTCAACAGGCTGGCCGCCAAGGTTTCGCGCCCGCCCAGCACACGCGTGAGCAAACGCATCAACGGCCAGCTGGCAAACGCCAGGATGGCCCCCCACAGCAATGCCGAGATGAACGGTGCCATCACCCACAGGCCGGCCCCCAGCAACGCCAACAGCAGAATCTGGACCAGCAGGCGATCATTGTTAACCATGGCGGCGCTCGTTCAACGGATCAGTTCAAGGTGCAGGCCGTCGGTGGGCGCACTACCGACCTCAAGGCGGCCATTGCGCACCCCTGCCTTGACCAGCGCCTCACGCCAGGCTTCGGCCTGAGCGCCACTGAGGCTGGCACGCAGGGTGCTGTCCAGGTTCAGGCTGCGAGCCAGCAAATTCACCCAGGTGTCTTGCGGCGCAGCCAGGTCAGGGTAGTCGAGCTTGCCGGTGTCGCGCATTTCGCGCAGCACCGTGGCAGCGGTCGGCAGCAGTTCGCCCAACGGGTTGCCGGCGACGAACTCTTCCACATGCAGGTAGGCGCGGCGGTTGCCCCGGGTAACGCTGTACAGCGCGACCAGGGTGTCGGCCTCTTCCGCCGAGCGACGCAGCAAGATGAAGGCCTGCTGCTCGTCACCACCGTTCAGGCGGGCATTGGCAAACACATCATTGGCCCACAGGCTGGCCTCGCCGCAATCGCGGCCCTGGCACCAGAACAACGGGTAACCCCCGTCGCGTTGCAGTTCTTCACGGGCAGTGGTGAAGGCTTCGCGGGCGGTGCGTTCGACCGGCAGTTCGTAGGTGACCGAGCTGACCTGGCCACGGCTTTCGACCTTGTCTTCGACCCGCAGGCGGCCGCTGATCTTGCGCAGCGGGCCCATCGGGTAGACGCGTTCCTGCTCCACGGCCGGACGCTGGTCGACGACCTTGGCGTCCACCGGCACCGGCAAACTGCCGGCCCATAACACGGGGCTGGCGAGCATCAGGCAAGCGGCCAGGGCAGTACGAATGGAAACGGGCGCGCTCATTGGCGACCCAGGCGGCGCCGTGCGCCGAAATGAAGTTCCAGGATGTCTGGCAGTTGCATGGTTGTCTCCCTGTTCAACCCGCCAAGCCTCGACAGTTGTCCGGTGCAAGTCAAGCAAAGCCAAAGAAGCGATTGAAACAGTCTGCGACAAGGGCCGCGCCCTGCTCATCGTTCAGGTGCAGGTGATGGCCACCGGGCAGCGTCACCTGCTCAAAGGGTAGCTGCTCCAGCAACGCGGTGTGGCGCACCAGCATGCCATCGGCGGCGACCACTAGCTGCGCCGGGCAATTCACCCTGCGCACATAGGCCATGGCCTGCGCTTCGCTCAGGCGGACTGGCGATGGCAAGGTCAGGCGGCTGTCACTGCGCCAGCTGTAACCGCCCGGCACCGGCATGAGGCCACGCTGGGCCAGCAGTTCGGCAGCCTCGCGGCTGACCGCGACCATGCCTTTCATCCGGGCATGCACACCGTCTTCCAGCGTGGCGTACACCGACTTGCGCTTGCCGTCCAGCCGCAGCTGGGCCTGCAGTGCCATCCCCAAACGTTCGCCTGCATCCTGCTCGGCACCGGTCGGCGGGATGACGCCGTCGATCAACGCCAGATGGCTGACCCGGTCGGGCAAGGCGCCAGCCAGCTGCACCGAAATGATGGCCCCAAGCGAATGCCCCAACAGTGCAAAACGCTGCCAACCGAGCTGCTCGGCCACCCGCAGCACATCATGGGCATAGTCGGCCAAGGCATAACCGGCGCCAGGCGGGCGGTGTTCGGAGTAACCATGCCCGGCCAGGTCCAGGGCGACGATGCGCAGCCCTTTTAGCTGCGGTGCCAGGCGGGCGAAGCTGTTGGCGTTGTCCAGCCAGCCATGCAAGGCAATCGCCGGCAGCCCGTCCTCGGGGCCGAACAGGTGCGCGGCCAGCTCGATATGGCCCAGGCTCAGGCGGATTTCTTCGACGTGTGCGCTCATGCCTGACTCCAGCGGTCGAACAGGCCCTTGATCAGGCTGGCGGTGTCTGCAGGGCGCTCCAGCGGGAACATGTGCCCGCCCGGCACGCTGTGGTATTCACCCTGGGGCATGCCCCGTACGGCCAGGGTGTGGTGGCGGCGAATGACATTGCTACGGTCGCCGCGCACCATGGCCAGCGGCACCTGCAACTGCCGCGCGGGCGCCGGGCTGGTATGCGGGATACTGCGGTAGATGCTGATTTCGGTAGCCGGGTCGAAGCGTAGCTGCAGGCCCTGCTCTGCCGCCTGCAAGCCGTGTTCGACATAGGCGTCGAGGCAGTCGGGATCGAAATGGCGGAACAGTGACTTGCCGGCGAAATAGTCCCGGGCGCTGTCGCGGTCATTGAACGTTTCGCGGCGCCCCAGCGTGCGCCCGGCCGGGGTGATACGGTCGATGAAGCCAAAACGCTTGGCGGTGCGCAGCAGCCATTGATCGGCGCGGGTGAGTACCGGCGAGTCGAGCATCACCACACCACGGTAGTACTCGGGGCAGCGCAAGGCAGCATGCAGGTGCAATACGCCACCCAACGAGTGGCCGACCCCCCAGACCGGCTGGTCCTGTTGCGCCAGGTGGTGCAACAGTTCATCGACCAGGCTCTGCCAGTTGTCATTCACAGGAAAGCGTGGGTCGTGCCCATGCTGGGCCAGGTGCTGCACCTGGTAGTCCGGCGCCAGGGCGGCGAACAGCTTGCCATAGGTAGCCGAGGGGAAACCGTTGGCATGGGCGAAGAAGATCTGCTGCGGCATGGCGCCTGGTCCGGACGGAGGATGATGGCTCATTGTCGGCATCGGCGCCCCGTTCGGCAACGTCCGGAAAGGTCATCGGCGAGGGCTATCAGGTCACGCCGACCGGTCGAAACTGGCCAGTGAACGGCGAAGGCAGGCTTGCATGTAGACCAACTGGCTTTCCAGCGCTTCGCGGGCCAGGCGCTGGTCCTGGTGGTCGAGTTGCAGGCGGCGCAGGGCCAGACAACTGGTTTGTAGCAGGTGAGAGACTCGCAGGCAGGCATCCTGCAGGGTGCGTAAGTCGTGCTCGCTTTGTTGCCTGGCGCCGGGCTCCAGATCGGGATTGCCCATCACCCGGTGCATCAGATGGTAAAGCTTGGCATCGGCCGATTCGCGTAGAAGGCTGTAGCGGGCAAAGTCGAGAGAGGCGCCCCGGTCAACCTGGTTGATGGTGGGTTGCAGGTCCAGGGAGCTCAACAGCTCCCACATCTCACCGCTCATCCACTGCTCCCTGCCTGATTGCTTTTGGGCAACGCTAGCAAGGCGCCGTCAAACGCGACAACTGGCAAAAATGCCAGTTGCCTTCCAGATAACCCGGGGCGCTTTGCGTCCCGGGTATCAAGCCGGCGAATTGATCGCCCGCAGCGTCATCAGCCCAGCAAGCGGCCAATCCCCTTCCAACTCGGCTAGGCTTGCAGTGCTCATGGCTGCCGGTTGCTGCTTGTGACCCTGTTCCAACACCCCGACCAAGGTCCCCACCAGCGGCTGGTGGCTGACCAGCAGTACATGCTCCAGGCCCAGCCGCTCGATTTCACCGATCACCTGCTGCACGTCACTTTCCGGGGTCAGCCAGGGCACGGTACGCACCGGCTCGCCGAAGCCCAGCGTGTCATGCACCAGCGCCGCCGTTTGCTGGGCGCGCACGTAGGGGCTGGCAATAATTGCCTGCAACGGCTGCCCGAGCAGGCGAGCAGCGCTGTGCAGCACCTGCTCGCGGCCATGGGCAGTCAAACGGCGTTCGGCATCTGTGTTGGCCTGTGACTCCGCTTCACCGTGGCGCAGTACCCACAGCTTCACAGCGTGGGTTCCTCGTCACGCACCGGGTGCGGGGCCGGCGCCACAGCATGCGCGGCTTCACCTTCCGGCGCGCGCGGCGCAGGCCAGTCAGAGAATGGCCATGGCTTCTGGTCGCTGTGGAAGCTACCAAAGCGGCCGATCTGTGCCAGGAACTGGCTCAGGCTGTCGCCGAAGTTCATCAGGCTGGCGCTGGGTGCGCCGTACACCAGACGGTAGATCAGCTGCACCAGCACCAGCCCGCCCAACAACAGTTCAGCCAGTTGCCAGACCACCAGGAACACCAGCATCCACAGCACCCGCAGGATGATCGACTCGCGCTGGGCGCGTTCGGGCGTATCGTTCATGTGTCGCTCCTTGCTCGTGTCAGAGCCGCCAAAGGCTCAGTTGAAACCGCTGATGGAAATGAAATCGACATCGGTCTTGGGTTCGGCGCGCATCAGGTGCTCGATCACCTGGTTCAGCGTGCGCCCTTCGAACAGGATGGCATGCAGGCCCGCCACCAGCGGCATGTAGACCTGCACTTCCTGGGCCTTGGCCTTGAGCACCTTGATGGTGTTGACGCCTTCGGCCACCTCGCCCAGGCGGTTGACCGCCTCATCCAGGCTTTGGCCCTGCCCCAGCGCGTAGCCAACCTGATAGTTGCGGCTCTTGGGCGAGGAGCAGGTGACGATCAGGTCACCGACACCGGCCAGGCCGAGGAAGGTCATGGGGTTGGCCCCCTGGCTGACGGCAAAGCGGGTCATTTCGGCCAAGGCACGGGTAATCAGCATGCTCTTGGTGTTCTCGCCCATGCCCAGCGCAACGGCCATACCGGCGATGATGGCGTAGACGTTTTTCAACGCACCACCCAGCTCGACACCAAAGCGGTCAGCGCTGGCGTAGACACGGAACGTGCGCCCATGCAGCACAGCCTGCACCTGCTTGCAGAGTTTCTCGTCCTCGCTGGCGACCACCGTTGCAGTCAGCGCGTGCTCGGCGATTTCTCGGGCAAGGTTAGGGCCCGATAACACGCCAATACGCGCTTCGGGGGCAATTTCTTCGAGTATCTGGCTCATCAGCTTGAAGCTTTGCGCTTCGATGCCCTTGGTCAGGCTGACCAGGCCCTTGCCACGCAGCAACTCGGCATGGGGCGCCAGCACGCTGCGCAGGGCGCTCGACGGCAGGGCAACGAAAATCAGCTCACTGGCCTGCAAGGTCGCCAGCAGGTCATTGACCGGCTCGACGCCATCATGCAGCCGGATGCCCTTGAGGTAGCGCGGATTCTCTCGATTGACGCGCATGGCCTCGGCTTGCGCCGGGTCGCGCATCCATTGACGCACCGGCACACCGTTTTCCGCCAGCAGGTTCGCCACGGCGGTGCCAAAGCTGCCGCCTCCCAGAACTGCAACAGGTTGCTGTTCAGTCATATCCAATCCGTTAAAGCCAAAAATTAAGTGGCGACCCCGCCATTATACGGCTCGCCTGCGACAGAACCAGTCTCTGTTCCCGCGAAAGGGGCCGGCTCGCTCATGCAGGTCACTGGCAAATGCGCCACGGTCAGTTACCATGCCTGTTTCAATCCTGATACAAGGCCGCCCCGTGTTCCCTGGCACGCCCCCGTACCCGCGCCTGCCCATGCTCATGCTGACCGCTCTGCTCGGCAGCCCGGCTGTGGCCAACGACCTGTTCATTGACAACACCGATCTGCCCCAGGTTCTGACTGCCACACGCCTCAAACAATCCCCGGCGGCAGTCCCGGGTAGCATGACCGTGCTCGACAGCGAGCTGATCCGTGCCAGTGGCGCCCGCGACATCCCCGAATTACTGCGCCTGGTGCCGGGCATGATGATTGGCTACGGTGCCGGTAACCAACCCACGGTCAACTACCACGGCAGCAACGTCAACGACGCACGCCGCATGCAGGTACTGATCGATGGCCGCTCGGTGTACCGCGCGGGCCTGGCCACCGTGGACTGGAGCGACATCCCTCTGGCCATGGAGGATATCGAGCGCATCGAAGTGTTCCGCGGCCCGAACACCGTCAGCTACGGCGCCAACGCGCTGATGGCGGTGGTCAACATTCTCACCCGCAACCCTGCCGACAGCCATGGCACGCGGCTGAAGGTGACCCGCGGCCAGGATGGCATCAACGACTTCTACGCCAGCCACGGCTTTGGCTGGGACGGCGGCGACATGCGCCTGTCGCTGTCCGGCCAGCAGGACGATGGTTTCGACGAAAACCAGTTTGGCCAGGACTACCGCGACAGCCGCCGGCTTACCCGCTTCAACCTCAGCGCCAGCCACAACCTTGCAGTGGACCAGACCCTGGAGTGGCAACTGGCGGCGAAGGAAGGCAGCAACCAGCGGCCTTATACCTATAAGCCGGTCTTCCCCTATGTCACCCAGCAAGGTGACAACGCTGACGTCAATGCCAAGGACTACGCGGGCTCGGTGCGCTGGAGCATCGACTTCAACCCTGAGCACAGCCTGTATGTTCAGGGCTCGGCGCAGCACTTCGACCGTCAGCAGGTCTGGCGTGCCTGCGATGCAGCGCTGTCATTCAGCCCCGAACTGACCCAGCTTTGGCAGATGAACCCCAATTTCGCCGAGCTGGTAGCGCGCGGCGCCAACAACCCACCTTCCAGCAACAACCCACAAGAGCAGGCCCTGGTCGATGCCATCAAGGATCAATGGAACGAACAGGGTGGTAGTCATGTGGTCTGCGGCGACGTGGACCAGAGCACCCGTGAAACCCGCTACGACCTGGAAATCCAGGACACCCTGAGCCTGACCGACAGCCTGCGCTTGCTCAGCGGCATAAACTACCGTTATGACCGGGCCGACTCGCAGACTTACTTCAACGGCAGCCTCGACGACCAGACCTGGCGCCTGTTCGGCCAGCTGGAATGGCGCGCCGACGAACACTGGATCCTGCAGGGCGGAGCTATGCTCGAAGACTCTCGCCTGTCTGGCAGCTCGCTGACCCCGCGCGTGGCGGTCAACTACCTGATCACCCCGCGCCATGGCCTGCGCGCCGTGTATTCCGAGGCCGTGCGCTCACCCGACATGTTCGAGAACAACGTCAACTGGAGCTACACGGTCAAGAACCTCACCCCCAATGCATTTGGTCTGCAGAATGGCGAGTACTTCGTCAAGACCCGTGGCCCCGGCGACCTCGAACAGGAGCGCATGCGCTCGCGCGAGCTCGGCTACAACGGCTACTTCAGCGACATCGACCTGAGCATGGATGTAAAGCTGTTCTACGACGAAATCACGGGAATGATCAGCGAGCCCTTGAAGAACAACCAGTACATCGCCAGCAACGCCAACAAGGCCCGTTTCAGTGGCAGCGAAGCACAACTGGACTGGCGCCCCACCCTGCGCGATCGCCTGCGCCTGACCTACGCCTACGTCGATGCCTGGGCCAGCAACCCCGACGACCGCCGCCTCAGCGCCCACAACAGCGGCTCGGCCGGATGGATGCGCGAATGGGGGGCGGGCTGGTCGAGCGCGCTGTTCTACTACGGTGACGATGCACTCAACCAGTACCGCTACGAGCGCCTGGACCTACGCCTGGCCAAGCGTTTTCGGGTGCATGGCAGTAACCTGGAGCTGGCGGCGCTGTGGCAGCAGCGGCTGGACGATGAACCCACCACGGCAATCCAGAACCGCTACGACAGCCGCCACCGCCTGAGCGTCAGCGCGGAGCTGGAGTTCTGATGGCCGTGTTGCTGCGCCTGCTGCTGCTGTGCCTGTGGCCGCTCGGGCCATTGTCGGCCAGTGAGATCCTGCTGGTAGGGGCTGAGGATCAGCCCGGCATCCGCAGTTTTGTCGCGGCGCTGGAAAGCCGCCGACCGCATGACCATGTGCATTTTCTGACCACTGCCGAGCTGCCGCGCCCGAGCAAGCTCAAAGCGGACCAGCGCCTGATTCTGCTCGACAGCGCCGCGCTGGAGTGGCGCCTGGGTGAAAACGCCGGCCCACCGGCCCTGGCCATGCGGGTCAGCCGGGTACAGGCTGAACAGCGCCTGGGAAAGTCGCGCCCTGCGTTCCTTACCTTGTTGTGGAGCGACGCGCCGCTGGGCCGGCAATTACGCCTGACGCGCTACTTGTTGCCGCAGGCCCAGCGCATTGGCGTGCTGTACGGTGAACACAGCAGTTTCTTGCTCGACGAGCTGCGCCATGCTGCCCGCCCGATGGGCTTGGAGATCATTGCCCAGGACTGGTCCGACCCACGGGACAGCCGGCCGTTGCAGCACCTGCTGGGCAACAGCGATGTGCTGCTGGCCCTGGACGACCCCAACCTGTACAACTCCAAGACGGCGAAAAACCTGCTGCTGAGCAGCTATGGCCGGCAAATGGCATTGATCGGCCCAAACGCCGGGTTTGTGCGGGCCGGCGCCCTGGCCAGCACCTACAGCGATCAGGACGACTGGCTGGCAGAGCTCGACCAGCTGCTCGACCAGCCGCCAGCGCGCTGGCCACGCAGCCTGTACCCGGCGCGCTACGGCGTCAGTGGCAACCAGCAGGTGGCCCGCGCCCTGGGCCTTGAACCGATCGATCCGAACGCCGCTGCCAAAGCCCTGGCCGCAGGAGAGCCCACCCCATGAGCAAGCGCCTGAGCTGGGATATCCACACCCGCACCCAGATCATCAGCCTGGGCCCTGCCCTGCTGCTGACCTTGCTGTTGATCAGCTTCTTTACCTTCGTGCGCATCCAGGACTTGCGCCAGGAGCTCAATCACACCGGGCAACTGATCGCCAATCAGCTGGCACCGGCATCAGAGTACGGGGTGATTTCGGGCAACAACGAAGTGCTCGAAGGACTGATGCGGGCCACCCTCAGCATCCCGCACGTCCGCTTTCTGGAAGTGCAGGACAGCCGCAACCACATTCTGGTGTACGTCGAGCAGTCCGACGAAAGCGCCAACCGCGCGCAACAGGTTGAAGTGTTCCAGGCCCCCATCCGCCTGCAGCAAATCCGCCTGGACACCGACTTCCTGCAACAGGGCAAAGCCACCACCCCCCCCATCGGTGACGACTACCTGGGGCGGGTCATCGTTGGTATGTCCGATGACGCCTTCAGCCAGCGCCAGCAGGAGATCGTGATCAAAGCCGGCATCCTGGCGCTGTTCGCGCTGCTGTTCACCTTTTTGCTGGCGCGCCGCCTGGCCCTGAGCCTGGCCAAGCCTATCAGCGACATGGGCCATGCGGTAAAGGCCATTCAGCAAGGTGAGTACAACACCCCCTTGCCGGTGGTCGATGACAGCGAACTGGGCCACCTGGCACGCCACATCAACAACCTGGCCAGCGCCCTGGAAAAGGCCAGCGATGAACAGAAGCAGGCCATTGCCGAGCTGATTCAGGCCCGTGAGGAGGCCGAGCAGGCCAACCGCGCCAAATCCGACTTCCTGGCGATGATGAGCCACGAGCTGCGCACGCCGATGAATGGCGTGCTGGGTATGCTGCAGCTGCTGGAGACCACATCGCTAAGCACCGAACAGGCCGATTACACGGCGGTCGCCAGCGAGTCCACCGGGCATCTGTTGAAGGTCATCAACGACATCCTCGATTTCTCGCGCATCGAACGCGCCGCGCTGCAACTGGAACACATCGACTTCAACCTGGGTGAACTGATCACCAGCAGTGTCCAGTCGTTCCAGCACAGCGCCCAACAGCGCGGCCTGGGCCTGCACCTGCAACTGCCTGCCGGTATCAAGCAACTGCAGGTGAACGGTGACCCCACACGCATCCGCCAGATCCTGCTGAACCTGGTGGGCAACGCCCTGAAGTTCACCGAGCGGGGCCAGGTGCAGGTCGAAGCACGCTGGAAGGTGCTTGACCGGCAATTGATCTGGCTGACCTGTAGCGTGCGCGACACGGGCATCGGCATTGACAGTGCCCGGCTGGAAATGATGTTCGTCGCCTTCCAGCAGGCCGACAGCTCGATTTCCCGCCGTTATGGCGGCACCGGGTTGGGGCTGTCGATCGCCCGTACCCTGGCCGAGCGCATGGGCGGCAAGCTGCGCGGGGAGAGCCGCGAAGGCCTGGGTTCGACCTTTACCCTGGAGATGCCGCTGGCACTTGCCAGCCCTGCCCCCGTCCCGCTCGCGCCGCCAATGGCTGCACCAACGCCGGTTACCGACAGTGACCAGGTACTGCTGGTAGAAGACAATCCGGTCAACCAGAGTGTCATCGAGGCCATGTTGCGCAGCCTGGGGATGGCCGTATGCACCGCCGAGGATGGCCTAGAGGCGGTAGACCTGGTCGGCCGGCAACGCTTTGCCGCCGTGCTGATGGATTGCCGCCTGCCGCACCTGGACGGCTATGAAGCCACCCGGCGCATCCGGCAGTTGCCCAACGGCACCGGGCTACCGATCATCGCCTTGACCGCCAATGCCTTGCAGGGCGATCGGGAGCGTTGCATGGCCGCCGGCATGGACGACTACCTGAGCAAACCCTTGCGCCGCACCGAACTGCAACGGGTGTTGCAGCGCTGGTTGCCTGGTCGGACAACCGCGACTGGCGATAAATGCTAAAGTGCGGCAGTCTTAAACACTGGACAGGACCTTCATCGGACCTGAAAATAGACGTTTCAGTGCACACCTGTACTTCTTTCACCAGGTGCGCTGTGACTTTCACCACAACGCAATAGTCTACCTGTAGGCTGCCGCCCCGAACGCGTTGCGTATCGGGCCGGCCGGGAAGGTTCATCCCCTGCCACAGGGGGTTATTGAGGAGCTCGCATGACCAAACAACACGCCTTTACTCGGGAAGACCTGCTGCGCTGCAGTCGCGGTGAGCTGTTCGGCCCAGGTAATGCGCAACTGCCCGCGCCGAACATGCTGATGGTCGATCGCATCACCCATATCAGCGAAGAAGGCGGCAAGTACGGCAAAGGTGAATTGGTCGCCGAGCTGGATATCAACCCGGACCTGTGGTTCTTCGCCTGCCACTTCGAAGGCGACCCGGTCATGCCGGGCTGCCTGGGCCTCGACGCCATGTGGCAGCTGGTGGGCTTCTTCCTCGGCTGGCAGGGCCTGCCAGGCCGCGGTCGTGCCCTGGGTTCGGGTGAAGTGAAATTCTTTGGCCAGGTATTGCCTGCTGCCAAGAAAGTCACCTACAACATTCACATCAAGCGCGTCCTGAAGGGCAAGCTGAACATGGCCATCGCCGATGGCTCGGTCAGCGTCGACGGCCGCGAGATCTACACTGCCGAAGGCCTGCGGGTCGGCGTGTTCACCTCCACTGACAATTTCTAAGGGTTATTCGCATGCGCCGCGTCGTTATCACTGGTCTGGGCATCGTGTCGTGCCTGGGCAATGACAAAGCTACCGTCACCGAAAACCTGCGCAACAGCCGTCCGGGTATCCGTTACAACCCGGAATACAAGGAAATGGGGCTGCGTAGCCAGGTTTCCGGGTCCATCGACCTCAACCTCGAAGAACTGATCGACCGCAAGGTCTACCGTTTCGTCGGCCACGCTGCTGCCTACGCCTACCTGGCGATGCAGGACGCGATCAAGGACGCCGGTCTGACCGAAGAGCAGGTTTCCAGCCCGCGTACCGGCCTGGTAGCTGGCTCTGGCGGCGCGTCGACCCTGAACCAGATGGAAGCGCTGGACACCCTGCGCGAGAAAGGCGTCAAGCGCGTCGGCCCATACCGCGTTACCCGCACCATGGGCAGCACCGTTTCGGCGTGCCTGGCCACCCCGTTCAAGATCAAGGGCATCAACTACTCGATCTCGTCGGCCTGCGCCACTTCGGCTCACTGCATCGGTACCGCGCTGGAGCAGATCCAGTGGGGCAAGCAAGACATCGTCTTCGCCGGTGGCGGTGAAGAAGAGCACTGGAGCCAGTCGTTCCTCTTCGATGCCATGGGCGCTCTGTCGACCAAGCGCAACGAAACCCCGGAACTGGCCTCGCGCGCCTACGACGCCGACCGTGATGGCTTCGTCATCGCTGGCGGTGGCGGCATGGTGGTGGTCGAGGAGCTGGAACACGCCCTGGCCCGTGGCGCCAAGATCTACGCCGAAATCGTTGGCTACGGCGCCACCTCCGACGGCTACGACATGGTTGCCCCGAGTGGCGAAGGTGCCATCCGCTGCATGCAGCAGGCACTGTCCACCGTCGACACCCCGATCGACTACCTGAACACCCACGGCACCTCGACCCCGGTCGGTGACGTTGCCGAGATCAAGGGCGTTCGCGCCGTGTTCGGCGACAAGGCACCGAAGATCAGCTCGACGAAGAGCCTGTCGGGCCACTCGCTGGGCGCCGCTGGCGTACACGAGGCGATCTACTGCCTGCTGATGATGGAAAACAACTTCATCGCCGGTTCCGCCAACATCGACGAGCTGGACCCGGAGGTCGCCGACCTGCCGATCCTGCGCAAAACCGAAGAAAACGCCAAGATCGACACGGTCATGAGCAACAGCTTCGGCTTCGGCGGCACCAACGCCACCCTGGTGCTCAAGCGCTGGGAAGGCAAGTAAGACGCTGATGCGGTAATCGAAAACGCCCCGACTGGTTCGGGGCGTTTTTATTTGTGTTGCCTGTACCGGCCTCTTCGCGGGTAAACCCGCTCCCACAGGTACTGCACAGCCCTCAAGAACTGTGGGGACCCTGTGGGAGCGGGTTCACCCGCGAAAGGGCCGGCACAGGCTATCGGTGAACCTTGGGCAACACCGCGAGAAAATTATCCCGCGCCACTTTGTTGGCCACCGCCTCCGGCAAGGCATCCAGAAACGGCCGGAACCCGTGCATCTGCTCCCCCAGGCTGCCAAACCGCCCCACCACGTCCGACCCCAGCATGAAACGCTCCGGGTACTGTTCCACCAACGCCACCCATTCCTTGCGCGGCACGCCTTGGTCGTCCAGCAGATACGGCTCCAGCACACTCCACGACAGGTCCACATACAGGTTCGGGTAGTCCTCCAGCAGCCGCGTCAGCACCGGCAGCAGAAAGTCCATCTGCGTCTGGTGCCGGTGTATCTCCATGCTGCTGCCGGCGTGCGCCCAGATAAACCGCGTGTGCGGGTGATTACGCAGCGGCTCTTCGATTTCCGCCAGGTACAACGGGTTGCGCTCGCGCTTGGAGGTAATGTTGGAATGCAGCAACACCGGCAGGTCACGCTCGGCCGCCAGGTGGTAGATACGCGTCATGGCTTCGTTGTTGGCGCGCGGCGTGTCGCCACTGGTCAGCGCTGTCAGGTCGTCGTGCCGGGTGAACACCTCGCCAATGCCCTGCCACAACCCCGGGTACAGGTCGAGCATCCGCTCGATGTGGCTGACTGCGTTCTTGTCTACCGGGTTGAAGCCCGTCAGAAACGGATGAAAGCGCTTACGCTGCGCTTCCGGCAATGGCTGCAGGGCTGCGGCCACATAGGTATCGGTCGCACTGTACCAATAGGCATCGGCATCGTCACCGGCGTAATAGCGCGGGCGTTTGGGCTCGTCCTCATGCCACTTCTTGGCCACTGGTATGCCGGAAATCATCGACTGCTCGATACCGGCAGCATCCATGGCCTTGATCAATGCCGCCATGCCTTCGCTTTCCTGGAAGAAGTCGACGTAGTGCAAGTGGGCATCGCTGTAGCGGTAGTCGCGCGCCTGCGCCGCCTGGCACAGCCAGCCAGTCAACAACACGCAGGCCAGCGCTTTGGCAATCATGGGCAGCTTCCTTCCAAGGGGGCGAAAACAGTAGACCGGCCGTTAAGCGAGACGGTTCAGCCGAAGCGGGCAAACCGCTATGCTGGAGGCATTTCCACTTCGCCTGGAGCCCACCCCATGAGCAGCCCCCTGATCATCCGCCCGCGCGCCGAATCGGTCGAGGGCCAGCCGATCCTGCGCCCGCTGCCAGCGGCCCAGTGCCGCAGCGTCGGACCGTTCGTGTTTTTTGACCACATGCTGGAAACCGACTATGCCCCAGGGCATGGCATGGACATCCGCCAGCACCCGCATATCGGCCTGTCGACCCTGACCTACCTGTTCGAGGGCGCGATCCTGCACAAGGACAGCCTCGGCTCAGCGCAGCGGGTGCTGCCCGGCGATGTCAGCTGGATGACGGCTGGCAGCGGCGTGGCCCACGTGGAGCGTACGCCCGACGACGCCCTGGCTCATGGCTCGCGCCTGCATGGCTTGCAGGTATGGCTGGCCTCGCCGCGTGAACATGAACAAGGCGCGGCAAGCTATAGCCATCACCCGGCGGCGAGCCTGCCGGTCAGTGAAAACCTGGGGGTGCGCATTTGCATGATTGCCGGTAGCGGGTTCTGCCTGGAATCACCGGTGCCGGTGCTGTCTCCTACCCTTTATGCGCATGTGCGGATGCAGGCGGCTACGACGTTGCTGGTACCGACCGAGCATGCGCAACGAGCGCTGTATCTGCTGGATGGTGAGCTGCTGTTGAACGATGAAGACGTGGAGCCGTGCAGCCTGGTGGTGCTGCCGGAAGGCGAAGAGGTGGTGCTCTATGCAGAGGAAGAGTGCCAGCTGATGCTGATTGGCGGCGAGCCTTTGGATGGACCGCGGCGAATGAACTGGAATTTCGTGGCCAGTGACCCGGAGCTGATCGAGCGGGCCAGGGCAAGGTGGGCGGCGGGGGATTGGCCGGTGGTGCCGGGGGAAACCTCAAGAATCGAGTTGCCTAGGTAATTGGGGCCGCTTTGCGGCCCCAAATCACAGTCAGCGCTGGAACACTTCTGCCAGCAGATTGTGCATCGAACGGAACGCCCGCTCTGAGGTGCGCCGGTCATACTGCATCTTGCCCGGCACATTGGCACTCGGGTCGGTAAACGAGTGCACCGCCCCGCCATAGCTTAGCAACTGCCAATCCACCTTGGCCGCGTTCATCTCCTCCTCAAACGCCGGCAACTGCTCCTTCGGCACCAGCGGGTCGGAAGCCCCATGCAACACCAGCACCGAGCCCTTGATGCGTTTGGCATCCTCCGGGTTTGGCGTATCCAGCGTGCCATGGAACGACACCGCCGCACGCAAATCGGCGCCGGTACGGGCCAGCTCCAGCGCACAGCAGCCACCAAAGCAGAAGCCAAACGTGCCGACCTTGCCTGGCTCCAGCAGCGCCTTGGACTGCCCCAACAGCTGCGCCAGGGCTTCCTGCATGCGCTTGCGCAGTTCGCCCCGGTCGTTCTTCAGCGGCATCATCGCCGCGCCAGCCTCGTCGGCGTTAGACGGGCGCACCGACTGCCCGTACAGGTCGGCTATCAGCACCACATAGCCTTTCTCGGCCACTTCCTTGGCAATGCGCTCAGCCCCTTCGCCAATGCCCATCCAGTTCGGCGCCATCACCAGGCCTGGACGGCCCAGCGCCCCTGGCTCATAGACCAGACGGCTTTCGTAGGTTTTGCCGGACAGGTGATAAACCAGCGATTCGACGATTACCTTGCTCATCAAACACTCCTTAGGCACGTATTCTAAAAAGCCCGCCATGAAAAAAGCCCGCCGAAGCGGGCTTTCCCAAGCATCAACTCAAGCAGACAGCTCGACCAGCAGCTTGTTCAGGCGACGAACGTAGGCCGCCGGGTCCTTCAGGCTATCGCCGGCCGCCAGGGCCGCTTGATCGAACAGGATGTGCGACAGCTCGGCAAAACGGTCTTCACTCTGCTCGTTGTCCAGCTTTTCGATCAGCGGGTGGGTCGGGTTGAACTCGAAGATCGGCTTGGATTCCGGCACCTTCTGCCCGCTGGCCTCCAGAATCTGACGCATCTGCAGGCCCAGGTCCTGCTCGCCTATGGCCAGAATCGCTGGGGAGTCGGTCAGGCGGTGCGACACGCGCACTTCAGCCACGCTGTCACCCAGCGCGCCTTTCAGGCGCTCGACCAGGCCTTCCTTGTCCTTGGCCACTTCTTCCTGGGCTTTCTTGTCTTCTTCCGAATCCAGCTTGCCCAGGTCCAGGTCGCCACGGGCGACGTCGACAAAGGCCTTGCCGTCGAACTCGTTGAGGTAGCTCATCAGCCACTCGTCAATGCGGTCGGTCAGCAGCAGCACTTCGATGCCTTTCTTGCGGAAGACCTCCAGGTGCGGGCTGTTCTTGACCTGCGCATACGACTCGCCGGTGAGGTAGTAGATCTTGTCCTGGCCTTCCTTGGCGCGGGCCAGGTACTCGGCCAGGGCGACGCTCTGCTCGCCACTGTCGTCCTGGGTGGAGGCAAAGCGCAGCAGGCTGGCGATTTTCTCCTTGTTGGCGAAGTCTTCGGCTGGGCCTTCCTTCAGCACCTGGCCGAAGTTCTTCCAGAAGCCTTTGTACTGCTCGGGCTCGTTCTTCGCCAGTTTTTCCAGCATGTCGAGCACGCGCTTGGTCAGCGCGGTCTTCATCGAGTCGATGATCGGGTCTTTCTGCAGGATTTCACGCGACACGTTCAGCGACAGGTCGTTGGAGTCGACCACGCCCTTGATGAAGCGCAGGTACAGCGGCAGGAACGACTCGGCCTGGTCCATGATGAACACACGCTGCACGTACAGCTTCAGGCCACGCGGTGCTTCGCGCTGGTACAGGTCGAACGGCGCGCGGGCCGGCACATACAGCAGCGAATTGTATTCGAGCTTGCCTTCAACCTTGTTGTGGCTCCAGGCCAGTGGGTTTTCGAAGTCATGACCGATGTGCTTGTAGAACTCCTGGTACTCCTCGTCCTTCACCTCGGTGCGCGAACGGGTCCACAGCGCGCTGGCACGGTTGACGGTTTCCCACGCTTCAGCCGGCTGTTCTTCGCCTTCGGCGGCTGGTTGTTCTTTCGGCAGCTGGATAGGCAGGGCGATGTGGTCGGAGTACTTCTTGACCACGTTGCGCAGGCGCCAGCCATCGGCGAACTCTTTTTCTTCCTGCTTCAGGTGCAGGACGATGCGGGTGCCGCGCTGTGGCTTGTCGATGGTGGCGACTTCAAACTCGCCCTCGCCTTTCGACGACCAGTGCACACCTTCTGCGGCTGGCTGACCGGCACGGCGGCTGTACACGTCGACCTTGTCGGCCACGATGAACGCGGAGTAGAAGCCCACGCCGAACTGACCGATCAGGTGCGAGTCCTTCTTCTGGTCACCGGTGAGGTTCTTCATGAAGTCGGCAGTGCCGGACTTGGCAATGGTACCCAGGTGGGCGATGACGTCTTCACGGCTCATGCCGATGCCGTTGTCTTCGAGGGTGACGGTACCGGCGTCCTTGTCGAAGCTCAGGCGAATCTTCAGATCGGCGTCGCCTTCAAGCAGTTCTGGCTTGGCCAGGGATTCGAAGCGCAGCTTGTCGGCCGCGTCGGAGGCGTTGGAAATCAGCTCCCGCAGGAAGATTTCCTTGTTCGAGTACAGCGAGTGAATCATGAGGTGCAGCAGTTGCTTTACCTCGGTCTGGAAGCCCAACGTTTCCTTTTGTGTTTCCACAGTCATGGTCTTCGAAACTCCGATCTGAGGGTAGTGGGCGCCTGGCGGCCAGTTCGGCCTGCGTTAGCGGCGGATGTCATTCAGATGGGGGCTGCCCGGATGATTTCAAGGGCTTTTCCGGTTCGATCTTGAAATGCGCGCGGGCCGTGGCAATGGGCGATTGCCTGTCGCCCTGCCAGGCGGTAATGGCGACATTCGTCACCCGTCGCCCTTGGCGCCATAGCTGGCACCGGGCGTAAGTATCGCGAAAAAGCCCGGCTCGCAGGTAGTCGATGGAGAAATCGATGATTTTCGGGATGCTCGCACTTTGGCTGTAGATCAACAGGTACAAAGCCGCAGACAGCTCCATGAACCCCGCAATCACACCACCATGGATGGCGGGCAGCAACGGGTTGCCGATGTTGTCCGGGCGGGCCGGCAGGCGGAACAGCAGGTCGTCGCCATGACGCTCGCATTCGATACCAATCAGCCCGGCGTAAGGGATCAGCGCCAGCAATGGGCCGTAGTCGCCCACCGCGTGGGCGGCGTTGAGCTGTTGACGAACCGCATGTGGAATCATGCCCCGCCCTCCTTCAGGCTATTGCCAAAACGGATACCGCCCTTGATCTCCTGCCCCAGGCGCATGAACGTGCCCACCACCTGGCAAATCGGCTGTTCGGGATCGTCCTGGTAGGCGGTACCCCGGGTGAAGATCACGTCGCGGGTCACCCGGTAGCACTGGGCATGGCCGTAGATGTCCTTGCCAGCTTCGGCCGGGTGCATGTAGTCGATGCGCAGGTCCAGTGTCGGGCACACCTCGAAGCGCGGCAGCACGCACAGCGTGGCCATGCCGCAGGTGGTGTCCATCAGCGTGGTCAGGGCACCGCCATGCACAGCCCCGGTCTGCGGGTTGCCGACAATGGCTGCCGACCAGGGCATGATCAGTGTCATGCCATCGGCATCGGCTTTTGCCACACGCATCTGCAGTAACTGACAATGTTTAAGCGCCGAGAGAAAACGCTCGGCCATGGGCATCAAGGTTGAATCGCTCATTCGCTGTTTCCACCCGTACTGCCTCAGCGGCATAAAATCGTTAAAAAGTCTATATAGAACGGGGCGTTATATATCTGTAACCTTCGCGGAACTTATTCCGCGTAGTTGCACTCGAAGGAACAAGTCACTTATTCCACCAAGGAGAAACACCCCCATGCGTAAACCTTTTGCTTTTGCTCTGATGCTGGCCGCTGCCATGGGCCTGGCCGCTTGCGATAAAGCAAGCGAAGACAAAGCCCAGGACGCACAGCAACACGCCGAGCAAGCCCAGGAAAAAATGGGTGAAGCTCAGGATAAAATGAACGAGGCTGCCAAGGAAAACGCTGAAGCCGCCAAAGATCAGGCTGAAGCCGAGCAGAAGGCTGCTGAAGAAGCCGCTCCGGCTACTCCGGCTCCAGAAGCCGCCCCAGCCGCTCCGGCGACTGAAGCTGCCCCTGCTACTCCGGCAGAACCCGCCAAGCAGTAATTGGCTAAAACAAAAAAACCCGACGCTGTCGGGTTTTTTTGTGCCTGCCATTTAAAGATTAAACGTTTCAGTTGCCCGCCACGGTACTTTCCCTGCCCGGTTCGTTAGGCACACTTTCCGTGGGGGTGAACACCATCACATCCAGCACATCCGAATGGAACTCGCGGCGGTACAAAATAAAGACGACGCCGACACTCATGACCATGAACAGCCACGGGCTGATGAACCAGCTCAACATGGCCATGCCGAAGTAGTACGAGCGCAACCCCAGGTTGAACTGGTTGGCCGCCAGCGACAGCACACGCGCCGCCCGTGAGGCAAAGGCCTTGCGCTCCAGCTCATTGACCAACCGTTCACCGATCATCGGTGCAGAGCCCACCAGCACGGCGGCAAAGTTGTACTGGCGCATGCACCAGCTAAAGGTGAAGAAGGCGTAGACGAAAACCGTGGCCAGGCACAGCAACTTGATCTCCGACATGCCTTGGGAGGTCTGTTGCACCAACGGCAGGTCGGCCAGGAGCGACAGCGCCCGGTCAGAGGCACCGAGCACGGTAAGGATGCCGGCAAGAATGATCAGCGTGCTGGACGCAAAAAACGATGCGTTGCGCTCAAGGTTGCCGATTACGCTGGCATCGGCGATTCGGTTGTCGCGCAACAGCATGCGGCGCATCCAGTCTTCACGGTACAAGTGCAGCACGCTGGCCAGGCACGCGGTGTCACGCCCCTTCCAGATGGCATAACGGGTATAACCGCCCCAGCACAAGGCAAACCAGGCGATGGCCAGCAGGTTGTTGAAGTTGGTTTGGATGAAGTTCATGCAGGGTTCCCGAGTGGGCCAGATGCCTAGAGGATAGGGACCGGGTTTCGACGCTGGCAAGCGGAAAAAGGCACACATCCACCCTGAAAATCGCACTGTTCATGCCGCCAATAAAAAACCCCGCATCCTTCCGGATACGGGGTTTTCGAGTCTGGGCTGTTGGCGGGCACCCTTCTGGCTTGTGGCCGGTGCTGCCCTCAGGCTTCGACTATCAGGCCAGCGCTTCGCGCGGCTTGCCGAGCATGCGGTCGCAGGCCACGGCACCCACCAGGGTCACCACCGAAGGCACCAGCCAGGCCAGGCCTTGGTCGCTCAGTGGCAGGTGCGCCATGAAGTCCGGCAGCACATGGGCAATACTGCTGCCCTTGATCGCATCAACCATGCCGAACACCAGCGACACCAGCATCACCGGCGCCAGAATGCGGGTCGGCGAGTTCCACAGGTCCTTCACGAAGCTCAGGCCAACCACGACGATGCAAGGTGGGTAGATGGCGGTAAGCACCGGGATCGAGAACATGATCAGCTTGGTCAGGCCCAGGTTGGAGATCAACAGCGAGAAGCCCGCCAGGAGCACCACCAGTGCCCGGTACGACAGCGGCAGAATCTGGCTGAAGTACTCGGCGCAGGCGCAGGTCAGGCCGACAGCGGTCACCAGGCAGGCCAGCGCAATCAGCACGGCCAGGAAGCCGCTACCCAACGAACCGAAGGTGTGCTGCACGTAGGCATGCAGAACCGCCGCACCGTTGGTGGCGTCAGCCGCGATGTCGTGGCTGGTGGCACCCAGGCGGAACAGGCTGACGTACACCAACGCCAGGCCGACACCGGCGATCAGGCCGGCGATGATGGCGTAGCGGGTAATCAGCTTCGGCGACTCGACACCGCGCGAACGGATGGCATTGACGATGACGATACCGAACACCAGGGCACCCAGGGTGTCCATGGTCAGGTAACCATCGGAGAAGCCCTTGGAGAACGCTGCGGCGGCATAGGCCGGCTGCGCTTCACCAATGGTGCCGGCAGGCAGCGCGAAGGCGGCGATGCCCAGCACCGCCAGGGCGATGATCTTCAACGGCGCCAGGAAGCGGCCCACGGTATCGAGCAACTTGCCTGGGTACATGGACACGGCCAGCACCACGAGGAAGTACACCAGGCTGTAGATGAACAGCGCCAGCGGGCTTTCGCCGGTCAGCGGCGCAACACCCACTTCGAACGATACGGTCGCTGTGCGCGGGGTGGCGAACAGCGGGCCGACCGACAGGTAGCACACGGCCGCCAGCAGGCCACCGAAGAATTTGCCAATCGGGCTGCTCAGGGCATCCATGCCGCCGCCGACCTTGGCCAGGGCGACCACGGTGATGACCGGCAGGCCCACGGCGGTCACCAGGAAGCCCAGGGCCGCCATCCATACGTGCGGGCCAGACTGCAGACCGACGATAGGCGGGAAGATGATATTGCCTGCACCTACGAAAAGCGCAAACGTCATAAAGCCAAGCGCCAGGATATCCTGGCCTTTGAGAAGTTTCATTTAAGGTAGTACCACACTGCTGAAATCGGGATTCGAGAGGGGATTTCCCTATGGGTGAGGGAAATGCTGCCCGGCTTTATAGGCCAGACCCGTTTAGCGTGTCGTTCCCTTTTGGGGAGCGGGCACAGAGTGAACGCGTAGACTAACCGTTTTACCCAACAAACGCACTGTTACAGTGCTGCTTGTCCGATGTGCGTACATGTTTGTCGTCTGGATATCTGTGTCGGGCGATAATTTATTGCCAATTAGTGCGAATGTCTGGTGGAAAAACCTGATGAGGGCTATCGAATTTTCCACCTTTACAAAAATGCCCAACGCTAAAACGACAAAGGCCACCCGAAGGTGGCCTCTGTGCGCGTGGGGGGTGTAGCAGTATTACTTCTTGGCTTCCCAGCCAGTCAGCTCGGCCAGGGCCTTGCCGATGTCAGCCAGGGAACGCACGGTCTTCACACCCGCGTCCTGCAGGGCGGCGAACTTCTCGTCCGCAGTGCCCTTGCCGCCGGAGATGATGGCGCCGGCGTGGCCCATGCGCTTGCCCGCAGGTGCGGTAACACCGGCGATGTAGGAAACAACAGGCTTGGTCACGTGGGCCTTGATGTAGGCCGCAGCTTCTTCTTCAGCCGAACCGCCGATCTCACCGATCATGACGATCGCTTCGGTCTTCGGGTCTTCCTGGAACAGCTTCAGGATGTCGATGAAGTTGGAGCCCGGGATCGGGTCACCGCCGATGCCGACGCAGGTCGACTGGCCGAAGCCGGCGTCGGTGGTCTGCTTCACAGCTTCGTAGGTCAGGGTGCCGGAGCGCGAAACGATACCGACCTTGCCTGGCAGGTGGATGTGACCTGGCATGATGCCGATCTTGCACTCGCCCGGGGTGATGACACCTGGGCAGTTAGGGCCGATCAGGGTAACGCCCAGCTCGTCGCACTTGACCTTGGCATCCAGCATGTCCAGGGTAGGAATGCCTTCGGTGATGCACACGATCAGCTTGATGCCACCGAAGGCCGCTTCCAGAATCGAGTCTTTGCAGAACGGAGCCGGTACGTAGATAACCGAAGCGTCAGCGCCGGTAGCTTCCACGGCTTCCTTGACGGTGTTGAACACCGGCAGGCCCAGGTGGGTGGTGCCACCCTTGCCTGGGGTTACGCCGCCGACCATCTTGGTGCCGTAGGCGATGGCTTGTTCGGAGTGGAAAGTACCCTGCGAGCCGGTGAAGCCCTGGCAGATGACTTTGGTGTCTTTATTGATCAGGACGCTCATTACTTGCCCTCCGCAGCTTTGACAACTTGTTGAGCAGCGTCGGTCAGGCTGGTTGCCGCAATGATGTTCAAACCGCTTTCTGCCAGTACTTTAGCGCCCAGTTCGGCGTTGTTACCTTCAAGGCGAACAACAACCGGAACTTTAACGCCGACTTCTTTCACTGCACCGATGATGCCTTCGGCAATCATGTCGCAGCGAACGATGCCGCCGAAGATGTTGACCAGAACGGCCGCGACATTGCTGTCGGACAGAATGATCTTGAACGCTTCGGTAACGCGCTCTTTGGTAGCACCGCCGCCAACGTCGAGGAAGTTGGCTGGTTTGCCGCCGTGCAGGTTGACGATGTCCATGGTACCCATGGCCAGGCCGGCACCGTTGACCATGCAGCCGATGTTGCCTTCGAGGGCAACGTAGTTCAGTTCGAACTTGGCAGCGTGGGCTTCACGGGCGTCGTCCTGCGACGGGTCGTGGAAGGTTTTCAGCTTAGGCTGACGGTACATGGCGTTGGCGTCGATGTTGATCTTGGCATCGAGGCAGTGCAGGTCGCCGTCGGCCTTGATCACCAGCGGGTTCACTTCCAGCAGCGCCAGGTCGTGATCCTTGAACAGCTTGGCCAGGCCCACGAAGATCTTGGCGAACTGTTGAACTTGCTTGCCTTCCAGACCCAGCTGGAATGCCAGCTCGCGACCCTGGAACGGCTGAGCGCCGACCAGTGGGTCGATGGTGGCCTTGAGGATTTTCTCAGGCGTTTCGTGAGCGACTTTCTCGATGTCCACGCCACCTTCGGTGGAAGCCATGAACACGATACGGCGGCTCGAACGATCGACTACAGCGCCCAGGTACAGCTCTTTGGCGATGTCAGTGCAGGATTCGACCAGAATCTTGGAGACGGGTTGACCGTTGGCATCAGTCTGGTAGGTAACCAGATTCTTGCCCAACCACTGTGCAGCGAACGCCTTGGCGTCTTCCTTGCTGCGAACCAGCTTGACGCCGCCCGCTTTACCGCGACCACCCGCGTGAACTTGGGCTTTTACCACCCACTCGTTCCCGCCGATCTTGTCGCAGGCTTCTGCAGCTTGCTCAGGGGTATCGACTGCGAAACCCTTGGAAACTGGCAGGCCGTATTCAGCGAACAGCTGCTTACCCTGATACTCGTGAAGATTCATGCTTTTTACCGTCTTCGTTAGGTACTGCGCTTCGGCGCTGCGCCATTACTGGCGCCGCACCACCTGTGACCGTTGACCCCGGGTTTTCCCGTGTGATCCGGTCCGGCGGACGTTCCGCGGTGAGTCATGCACGCAAGACTCACGACGGGCTGCCCGCCGTGGTTTCTTATAATTAACGCTTCTTACGGTTGGCCACGTGAATGGCGCCGCCATTCACTGCCAGCGCTGCTTCATGCAACGCTTCGGACAGGGTTGGATGGCTGAAGACCATCATGCCCAGATCCTCGGCACTGGTGCCGAATTCCATTGCGATTGCACCCTGCTGCACCAGTTCGGCAGCCGATGGGCCAATCACGTGTACACCCAGGACGCGGTCGGTCTTGGCATCGGCGATGACCTTGACGAAACCACCGGTGTCGTTGGCTGCCATCGCACGGCCGCTGGCCGCGAACGGGAAGGTGCCCACGTTAACCTCAACGCCTTCGGCCTTCAAGGCCTGTTCGGTCTTGCCGACCCACGCAATTTCCGGGTGGGTGTAGATAACCGAAGGGATCAGGTCGTAGTTCATCTGGGCCTTGTGGCCTTTGATGCGCTCGACAACCATGATGCCCTCTTCCGAAGCCTTGTGGGCCAGCATCATGCCGCGTACCACGTCACCGATGGCGTAGACGCCCGGCACGCTGGTAGCGCAGTAGTCGTCGACGAAGATGTAGCCACGCTCGTCGATGGTCACGCCGCTGTCGGCCGCCAGCAGGTCGGTGGTTACAGGGCGACGGCCGACCGCAACGATCAGCTTGTCGAAGGTGATCTTCTGCTCGCCTTCGGCGTTGGTGTAGGTCACTTCAACTTCGTTGCCGTTGACTTTCGAGCCGGTGACGCGAGCGCCCAGCTTGATGTCCAGGCCTTGCTTGGTCAGGGTCTTCTGGGCTTCTTTCGACACGGCGGTGTCGGCAGCCATCAGGAAGGTGTCCAGGGCTTCCAGAACGGTGACTTCAGCACCCAGGCGAGCCCAGACCGAGCCCAGCTCCAGGCCGATCACGCCGGCACCGATAACGCCCAGGCGCTTCGGTACGGCCTGGAATTCCAGGGCGCCGGTGGAGTCGACGATGACGTTCTGGTCGACTGGAGCCGGCGGAATGTCGATCGGGCGCGAGCCGGAAGCCAGGATCACGTTCTCGGCTTCGATGACTTCGGTGGTGCCGTCAGCCTTGGTGACTTCGACTTTCTTGCCAGCCAGCAGCTTGCCGTGGCCCTGGATCGAAGTAACGCCGTTGGCCTTGAACAGGGTGGCAACGCCACCGGTCAGGTTCTTGACGATGCCAGCCTTGCGGCCAACCATCGCGGCGACGTCCATCTTCACTTCGCCCGTGGAGATACCGTGGACATTGAAACTCTCTTTGGCTTCCTTGTATTTCCAGGAGCTGTCCAGCAGCGCCTTGGAAGGAATGCAACCTACGTTCAGGCAGGTACCGCCCAGGGCCAGCTTGCCCTCGGCGTCGGTGTACTTCTCGATACAGGCAGTCTTCAGACCAAGTTGGGCAGCCTTGATGGCAGCCACATAGCCGCCAGGACCTGCACCAATCACCACTACGTCGAATTTCTGGGTCATAAAAGATTCCTTATCAGCTACAAGCTACAAGCCGCGAACCGCGCGGCATGGCTTCTTGCGAAGCCAGGGCCGGCACGGTACGCAGCCAGAGGGTTAGATGTCCAGCAGCAGGCGAGACGGATCTTCCAGCAGGTTCTTGATGGTGACCAGGAAGGTTACCGCTTCCTTGCCGTCGATCAGGCGGTGATCGTACGACAGCGCCAGGTACATCATCGGGCGAATCACGACCTGGCCATTGATGGCCATCGGACGCTGGATGATGTTGTGCATGCCGAGGATGGCGGCCTGCGGCGGGTTGACGATCGGGGTCGACATCATCGAACCGAAGGTACCACCGTTGGTGATGGTGAAGGTGCCGCCGGTCATCTCTTCGATGGCCAGCTTGCCGTCACGGGCCTTCTTGCCGAAGGTGGCGATGCCGTTCTCGATTTCAGCCAGGCTCATCGACTCGGCGTTACGCAGTACCGGTACCACCAGGCCACGGTCGCTGGACACGGCAACACCGACGTCGGCGTAGCCGTGGTAGACGATGTCGTTGCCGTCGATCGAGGCGTTGACAGCCGGGAAGCGCTTCAGGGCTTCGGTGGCGGCCTTGACGAAGAACGACATGAAGCCCAGGCGTACGCCGTTGTGGGTCTTCTCGAACAGGTCCTTGTACTTCGAACGCAGGGCCATGACTTCGGTCATGTCCACTTCGTTGAAGGTGGTCAGCATGGCCATGCTCGACTGGGCTTCGACCAGACGCTCGGCAATCTTGGCACGCAGGCGGGTCATCGGCACGCGCTTCTCGGTGCGGTCGCCAGCAGCGACGACAACCGGGGCAGCAGCAGCGGCAGCAGGCTTGGCAGCCGGGGCAGCGGCAGGCGCCGACTTCTTGTTGGCGACGGCAGCTACGACGTCTTCCTTGGTGATGCGGCCACCTTTGCCAGTGCCTGCAACGGCAGCCAGGTCGATGCCGTTTTCTTCAGCCAGCTTGCGCGCGGCCGGGGCAGCGATCGGGTCGTCTTCGCCAGCATCGGCAGCAGCGGCAGCCGGAGCAGCAGCGGCCGGGGCAGCAGCAGGTGCAGCGGCGACAGCGCCGCCTTCAACGATCGAACCCAGTACTTCGTCGGACAGGACGGTGTCGCCCTCGCCCTTGACGATGGCGCCCAGCACGCCGTCGGCGGTGGCCAGTACTTCCAGGACGACCTTGTCGGTCTCGATGTCGACGATCAGCTCGTCACGCTTGACGGCTTCGCCCGGCTGCTTGTGCCAGGTGGCAACGGTGCCATCGGCAACCGATTCCGGGAAGGTTGGGGCTTTGATCTCGATAGCCATTATCAGTGTTTCCTTAAATTCGGTTTCAGGTGCGCGAAGGCGTTAGACAGTGAAGGCGTCTTGCAGCAGTTTTTCCTGCTGTTCGGCGTGCTTCGAAGCGTAACCACAGGCTGGCGCGGCAGAAGCGTCGCGGCCGGCGTATTCCAGGACCAGCGCCTTGTTGTGGCGGCCCAGGATACGGCGCATGTGGTGCTGGCTGCTGTACCAGGCGCCCTGGTTCATCGGCTCTTCCTGACACCAGACCGCATGCTTGAGGTTGGTGTACGGCGCCAGGATTTCGACCAGGTCGTCCTCCGGGAACGGATACAGCTGCTCGATACGCACGATGGCGATGTCTTCGCGGCCTTCGGCACGGCGTTTTTCCAGCAGGTCGTAGTAAACCTTGCCACCGCACAGGACCAGACGTTCGACCTTGGCCGGATCAAGGGTGTCGATTTCCGGGATCACGGTTTGGAACGAGCCTTCGGCCAGGTCTTCCAGGGTCGAGATGGCCAGCTTGTGGCGCAGCAGCGACTTTGGCGTCAGCACGATCAGCGGCTTGCGCAGCGGACGGATGACCTGACGACGCAGCAGGTGGTAGATCTGAGCCGGGGTGGTCGGTACGCACACCTGGATGTTGTGCTCGGCGCACAGCTGCAGGTAACGCTCCAGACGCGCGGAGGAGTGCTCCGGGCCCTGCCCTTCATAACCGTGTGGCAGCAGCATGGTCAGGCCACACAGACGGCCCCACTTGTGCTCGCCGCTGGTGATGAACTGGTCGATCACCACTTGCGCACCGTTGGCGAAGTCGCCGAACTGGGCTTCCCAGATCACCAGCGCGTTCGGCGTGGTGGTCGAGTAGCCGTATTCGAAGGCCAGTACCGCTTCTTCCGACAGGAAGGAGTCGTACAGCTCGAACATTGGCTGGCCCGGGAACAGGTTCTTCAGCGGTACGTAGGTGCTGGCGTCCTTCTGGTTGTGCAGCACCGCGTGACGGTGCGAGAAGGTGCCACGGCCGATGTCCTGGCCGGTCATGCGGATCGGGTGACCTTCGAACTGCAGGGTGGCGTAAGCCATGGTCTCTGCATAACCCCAGTTGATCGGCAAGCCACCGGCCTGCATCTTCTGGCGGTCTTCGTAGATCTTTGACACCTGGCGCTGAACGACGAAGCCTTCCGGAATTTCCAGCAGCTTGGCCGACAGGTCTTGCAGGGTCTTGAGGTCGAAACGGGTGTCGTGACGTGCGGTCCAGGCATGGCCCAGGTACGGGCGCCAGTCAACGAACAGCTCGCGGTTCGGCTCCTTGACCAGGCTCTTCACAACGTGCAGGCCGTTGTCCAGCGCGTTGCGGTACTCGTCGATCTTGGCCTGGGCGCGCTCGGCATCAATGCGGCCGGCCTGGATCAGTGCCTCGGCGTACAGCTCACGGGTAGTACGCTGCTTGCTGATTTGCTGATACATCAGCGGCTGGGTACCGTTTGGCTCGTCGGCCTCGTTGTGGCCGCGACGACGGTAGCAGACCAGGTCGATCACCACGTCACGCTTGAACTGCATGCGGTAGTCGATCGCCAGCTGGGTGACGAACAGCACCGCTTCAGGGTCATCGCCGTTCACGTGCAGGATCGGCGCCTGGATCATCTTGGCAACGTCGGTGGCGTACTCGGTAGAGCGCGCGTCCAGCGGGTTGCTGATGGTGAAACCCACCTGGTTGTTGATCACGATGTGCACGGTGCCGCCGGTCTTGAAACCTCGGGTCTGCGACATCTGGAAGGTTTCCATGACCACGCCCTGGCCGGCGAACGCTGCGTCGCCGTGGATCGAGATCGGCAGTACCTTGTCACCAACGGTGTCGTTGCGGCGGTCCTGACGGGCGCGCACCGAACCTTCGACCACTGGCGATACGATTTCCAGGTGGGACGGGTTGAACGCCATGGCCAGGTGCACTTCGCCACCGGCGGTCATCACGTTCGACGAGAAGCCCTGGTGATACTTCACGTCACCGGAGCCCAGCTCGTTCATCTTCTTGCCTTCGAACTCGTCGAACAGCTCGCGCGGGTTCTTGCCGAAGGTGTTCACCAAGACGTTCAGACGGCCACGGTGGGCCATGCCGATCACGACTTCCTTGGTGCCGTAGGAGCCGGAGCGCTGGATCATCTCGTCCAGCATCGGGATCAGGCTTTCGCCGCCCTCAAGGCCGAAACGCTTGGTGCCTGGGTACTTGGTGCCCAGGTATTTTTCAAGGCCTTCACCGGCAGTCACGCGCTCGAGCAGGTGAGCCTGCACGTCAGCGGAAAACTCCGGACGGCCGCGCACGCTTTCCAGGCGCTGCTGGAACCAGCTGCGCTGCTCGGAATCGACGATGTGGGTGAACTCGGCGCCAATGGTGCGACAATATGTCTTCTGGAGCGCCTCGAAGATCTCGCGTAGGCTCGCCTCCTCTTTGCCGATGAACAGGTCGCCGGCACGGAAGGTCGTATCAAGATCGGCATTGGTCAAGCCGTAGTGATTGATCGACAGGTCTACGGGCGCAGGACGCTGCCACAACCCCAACGGGTCGAGCTTGGCAGCCTGATGGCCGCGCATACGATAGGCCTGGATCAGTCGCAGAACTTCAACCTGCTTCTTCTCGTGTTCACTGCTCACGCTCCCGGCGGATACCGGTTGGGCGCGGCGCTGGTTCTTTGCCAGCAGTACGAAATGGTCGCGGATTGTCGAGTGCGATACATCGGTAGCGGTGCTGCCGTCGGCGGGCAACTTCTGGAAGTAGGTGCGCCACTCTTCTGGCACAGCGTTAGGGTCGTGCAGGTAGAGCTCGTAGAGCTCTTCCACATATGCAGCGTTACCACCTGAAAGGTGGGCGCTTTCCCACATGCGCTGCATCACGCTTTCTTGCATGCTTGGTCACCCTCGATTAGGGGACTGATCGGCGAGAGCCACAGCAAACCTGGAAAAGTCCGAATACAGCGACTGAACCACGCCACTAGGATCCTGCTGATTTTCCGGGTACCAGCCCGGAAAGCCCCTGCTGGTCTCATATCTTCATAGGTAATGAACGCAGGCTTTGTGGGCCCTTGTTCGGGTTTTACCTCAGTGCGGGCTCACCACCCGCACCTCGGCTTACTGCAGGTACAACACGTTGTATCAGGTGCCGCTTTGCAGCAGCATGTTACGTACGTGACCGATTGCCTTGGTCGGGTTCAGACCTTTCGGGCAAACGTTTACGCAGTTCATGATCCCGCGGCAGCGGAATACGCTGAACGGGTCATCCAGGGACGCCAGGCGCTCCTGAGTCTTGGTGTCGCGGCTGTCAGCCAGGAAGCGGTAGGCTTGCAGCAGTGCAGCCGGGCCCAGGAACTTGTCCGGATTCCACCAGAACGACGGGCAGGACGTCGAGCAGCACGCGCACAGGATGCACTCGTACAGGCCGTCCAGCTTGTCACGGTCTTCCGGCGACTGCAGGCGCTCGATGGCCGGTGCCGGGGTATCGTTCTGCAGGAACGGCTTCACCTTCTCGTACTGCTTGTAGAAGATGCTCATGTCGACCACCAGGTCACGAATGACCGGCAGGCCTGGCAGTGGGCGCAGAACCAGCTTGTTGCCCTTGACCACACCCGACAGCGGGGTGATGCAGGCCAGGCCGTTCTTGCCGTTCATGTTCATGCCGTCAGAACCGCACACGCCTTCACGGCAGGAGCGACGGTACGAGAAACCTTCGTCCTTTTCCTTGATCAGCGCCAATACATCGAGAACCATCAGGTCCTTGCCGCCGGTATCGACGTCGAACGACTCCATCTTGGGCGCCGAGTCGGTGTCCGGGTTGTAACGATAAACTTCGACTTTCAACATAGCAGCCACCCTTAGTAAGTCCGGACTTTTGGTTCGAAGGCTGGAACAGTCTTCGGCGCAAAGTTGACGCCGCGCTTGGCAACGCGCTTCTCACCCGGGTAGTACAGGGTGTGGCACAGCCAGTTTTCGTCGTCACGGTCTTCGAAGTCTTCACGGGCGTGAGCGCCGCGGGACTCTTTACGGGCTTCGGCCGCGATGGCAGTCGCTTCGGCGACTTCCAGCAGGTTCTGCAGCTCCAGCGCTTCGATACGCGCGGTGTTGAAGGCCTGGGACTTGTCGTTGATCTTGACGTTGGCGATACGCTCGCGCAGGCCAGCCAGCTGCTCGATACCCTTCAGCATGTATTCGCCAGTACGGAATACACCGAAGTAGTTCTGCATGCAGCTCTGCAGCTCGCGCTTCAGGCTCGCAACGTCTTCACCCGTGGTACGCCCGTTGAGGTTGTTCAGGCGGCTCAGGGCAACATCGATGTCGGTGTCGCTGGCGTCGAGATGCTCGATGCCGTCGCTCAGCGCCTTCTCCAGGTGCAGGCCGGCAGCACGGCCGAATACCACCAGGTCGAGCAGCGAGTTGCCGCCCAGGCGGTTGGCACCGTGAACCGACACGCACGCCACTTCACCTACGGCGAACAGGCCCGGGATGATGTGATCCTGGCCTTCGGCGTCCATGGTGATGGCCTGGCCATGAATGTTGGTGGCAACGCCGCCCATCATGTAGTGGCAGGTCGGCACGACCGGAACCGGCGCGACCACTGGGTCGACGTGGGCGAAGGTCTTGGACAGTTCGCAGATACCTGGCAGGCGGCTGTGCAGCACTTCCTCGCCCAGGTGGTCCAGCTTCAGCAGTACGTGGTCCTTGTTCGGGCCCACGCCGTTGCCGGCGATGATTTCCTTGACCATGGAACGGGCAACCACGTCGCGGCCGGCCAGGTCTTTCGCGTTCGGCGCGTAACGCTCCATGAAGCGCTCGCCGTGGGCGTTGATCAGGTAGCCACCTTCACCACGGCAACCTTCGGTTACCAGTACACCGGCGCCGGCGATACCGGTCGGGTGGAACTGCCACATCTCGATGTCCTGCACCGGTACGCCTGCACGCAGGGCCATGCCGATACCGTCACCGGTGTTGATCAGGGCGTTGGTGGTGGAGGCGTAGATACGACCGGCACCGCCAGTGGCCAGAACGGTGGCCTTGGACTTGATGTACATGGTTTCGCCGGTTTCGATGCAGATTGCGATCACACCGACGAACGCGCCGTCCTGGTTTTTCACCAGGTCAACCGCGTAGTACTCGTTGAGGAAGGTAGTGCCTGCTTTCAGGTTGCCCTGGTACAGGGTGTGCAGCAGCGCGTGACCGGTACGGTCGGAAGCGGCACAGGTACGGGCAGCCTGGCCACCTTTACCGAAGTCCTTGGACTGGCCACCGAACGGACGCTGGTAGATACGACCGGTTTCGGTACGCGAGAACGGCAGGCCCATGTGGTCCAGTTCGAAGACCGCAGCCGGGCCTTCCTGACACATGTATTCGATAGCGTCCTGGTCACCGATGTAGTCGGAGCCCTTGACGGTATCGTACATGTGCCAGCGCCAGTCGTCGTTCGGGTCGGCCGAAGCGATGGCACAGGTGATGCCGCCCTGGGCGGATACAGTGTGCGAACGGGTCGGGAAGACCTTGGTGACTACGGCAGTCTTGTGGCCGCCTTGAGCCAGTTGCAGCGCGGCGCGCATGCCGGCGCCGCCGCCACCGATGATGATGGCGTCGAAGGAAATGGTTGGAATGCTAGCCATGGATCAGATACCCCAGAGAATCTGCACACCCCAGACGAAGTAAGCGAACATCGCAACGCCGCATACCGCCTGGAACAGGAAACGAATCGCAGTTGCCGACTTGCCGAACGACATAGGCGTCAGGTAGTCGGTTGCAATGGTCCACATGCCGACCCAGGCGTGAGCGCCCAGGGCAACGAGGGCCAGCAGACTGAAGATCCGCATCGCGTTGTTGGAGAACAGACCATGCCACTGGGTGTAGTCGATGCCTGGGTGGGCGACCACGTAGCCGATCAGGAAGAGGAAGTAAGCCGCGAGAACGACCGCAGAAACGCGCTGCGCCATCCAGTCATAGAGGCCCGAACGCGACAGGTTCGTGACATTGGTTACCATACCCAAACTCCCACCAGAACGATCAGCACCACGGAGATGACGATCACGATTTTCGAGCCCAGCTTGCCGCCTTCCAGCGTCTCACCGATACCCATGTCCATGATCAGGTGACGAACACCTGCCACGAGGTGATAAAGCAGGGCAGACAGCAGCCCCCAGGTCACGAATTTGGCCAGCGGGCTGGTCAGACACGCCTTCACCTCACCGAAGCCTTCCTCGGAACCCAGCGACTTGCCCAGTGCATAAAGCATGATGGCAAGGCCGAGGAACAGGATGACGCCGGAGATACGGTGCAGGATGGACGTGTACGCAGTGACGGGGAGCTTGATGGTCCTTAGGTCTAGGTTTACAGGTCGTTGGCTTTTCACGGCTTTTTTCACACTGAAGAGCCCCTAGCGAATCAGGGCAAAGTTGTTGGTAAGTGTACTGGTCAGGTACCCACCACCCAGGGAACGGCGACCCCCAGCAGTTCGGGCTTGCAAGCCCCTGGCGGTCGGGTGCCGAGTATAGACAGTTAGGCTGCTTATGACAACGTGACGGGGTAGCCCAAATAGCGCATTGCCTTTAGCGAACAAAAGGCGTAAATGGGCGAGAATTTCGGGAAAAATCAGGCTTGAATGCTTGATTCAACAAGCCTTTAGGCAAATTGACATCTGAATTTATCCCTCTATAGTGGTGCGGGCCCTGCGTGGGGGGTCTGTCTGATGATTTCTAGCATTAATAGGAGGCCACATGGCTGACAAAAAAGCGCAGTTGGTCATCGAGGGCGCTGCCCCCGTCGAGCTGCCCATTTTAACCGGCACCGTTGGTCCTGATGTAATCGACGTCCGCGGGTTGGGGGCCACTGGTCACTTCACCTTCGACCCTGGTTTCATGGCGACTGCCTCGTGCGAGTCGAAGATCACCTACATTGACGGCGACAAAGGGATCCTGCTGCACCGCGGCTACCCGATCGAACAACTCGCCGAACAATCCGACTACCTCGAAACCTGCTACCTGCTGCTCAACGGCGAACTGCCGAATGCCGAGCAGAAGGCCCAGTTCGTCAGCACCGTCAAGAACCACACCATGGTTCACGAGCAGCTGAAGTCCTTCTTCAACGGTTTCCGTCGCGACGCTCACCCGATGGCGGTGATGTGTGGCGTGGTCGGCGCCCTGTCGGCGTTCTATCACGACTCCCTGGATATCAATAACCCGCAACACCGCGAAATTTCCGCGGTGCGCCTGGTCGCCAAGATGCCGACCCTGGCCGCGATGGTTTACAAGTACTCCATGGGCCAGCCGATGATGTACCCGCGCAACGACCTGTCGTACGCGGAAAACTTCCTGCACATGATGTTCAACACCCCGTGCGAGATCAAACCGATCAGCCCGGTACTGGCCAAGGCAATGGACCGGATCTTCATCCTCCATGCCGACCACGAACAGAATGCCTCCACCTCCACCGTTCGCCTGGCCGGCTCGTCGGGTGCCAACCCGTTCGCCTGTATCGCCGCCGGTATCGCCGCACTGTGGGGTCCGGCCCACGGCGGTGCGAACGAAGCCGTACTGACCATGCTCGATGAAATCGGCGATGTTTCGAACATCGACAAGTTCATCGCCAAGGCCAAGGACAAGAACGACCCGTTCAAGCTGATGGGCTTCGGTCACCGCGTGTACAAGAACCGCGACCCGCGCGCCACCGTGATGAAGCAGACCTGCGACGAAGTCCTGCGCGAGCTGGGCATCAAGAACGACCCGCAGCTGGAACTGGCCATGCGCCTGGAAGAGATCGCCCTCACCGATCCTTACTTCATCGAGCGCTCGCTGTACCCGAACGTCGACTTCTACTCGGGGATCATCCTCAAGGCGATCGGCATTCCGACCAGCATGTTCACCGTGATCTTCGCCCTGGCACGTACCGTGGGCTGGATCTCGCACTGGAAAGAAATGCTCTCCAGCCCGTACAAGATTGGCCGCCCGCGCCAGCTGTACACCGGCGAGCAGAAGCGCGACATCGTTGCGCTGCAGGACCGCAAGTAAGCTTTACTGGCCGAACGCAAAAAGGCTGCCCTTGGGCAGCCTTTTTTTATTGGCTTTTTCCTGTGCCAGCGAAGAGGCCGGCACAGGCAACACCAAACCTCAGTTCTTCTCAGCCCGCTCCCGCAGCCCTTTCAGGGTATTGAACGGCGCATCCACCACGAACTTGTTGGCCACCATCGCCGGCACGCTACCACCCGGCTCGGTGTGCACCTGGTAGGTCACTTCGGTGCTGTCACCCTTGGGCACCAGTTTCCAGAAGCCTTCCACTTTCGCCACCCGCACAAAGCCCTTCTCTTCCGGGACATAGGTCGGCTCTTCGACCAGATTACGGGTCAAGCTGCCATCAGCCCCCTTGACCGTGGTGATATGCAACACCGAATCACGCGGCGTCACTGGCCACGGCGTGTTGAACTGGGTGTAGGTCCAGCTCTGGTCGCCTTCATGCTTGAGCAGCTTTTGCGACTTGCACTCGTGAATCCATGCACAGGCGCCGACCACGTCTTCCTGCAACGCCTGCACCTTGGCCAGCGGCGCCTTGATCACGGTAACGCCTTGATAGGCCTTGTACTTGGAACCGGCTACTTCACTGAGAGATACCTTGATCCCCTCCTCGTCCTTGGCCACTTGCCAGTTTTCGGCCCAGGCCACCGGCGACAGCAAAACACCCATGCCACACAGCAGTGCAATACGCTTGAACGATCTCATCATGTTTATCCTTGTTGTCGAAGATCCAGCCTCTCACGCCGCCGTCATCTGCTCCCACCAACCCAGAATCCTGATTGCCTCGTCACGGTCGCTGCCGCACACCTCGACATCCGCCTTGAAGCCACCGCACACCGCCGGCCGCTCGGGCTTGCCAAACAGGTCGCAGAGGTTGGCAGCCGTCAGGTGCAGGCAGCGCTCACCCGCCGGCTTGCCATTGGGCATGCGCGGCATCGCAGAAGTGATGGACGGGGCGATGCAGCAGGCACCGCAGCCCTCACGACAATTCATGGCTATTCACCAAAATCAGGACTCCCTGGAACAAAACGGGACGAACGTCCCTGGATAGTAACCGCTCAAACAGGCGTTTGAAATTACTGGCACGATGAAATGTGCAGTGACCCGGCAGTCAGTTTGACTGCTACTGCCGGTACTCGAAATCGATGGCCGCCCCTTCAACGTCATGACGGCTGTCGTTGCGCAATTGCAACTGCATTTCGTTGTTGATCAGCCGGCCATTGAGCTGGAACGGGCTGTCGTTGGTTTCTGGTTTCTCGGTGAACATGGGCGGCAGCAAGGGTTTGCGTCGCTGAATCGGCGACGGGGTGCCAACGTTCGGCTCAAGTGAGTTGACCATATCGACCGGCAGGCTGAGGTCAAGCTTTGCCTTTGGCAGCGGCTTGGCCACCGCCTTGCTGACCGGCTTGGGCGCCTTGGCCTTGCTGTTGGCGGCTTTTTTTACCGCCTGCTTCTGGACAGGCTTGGCTGCCGCCTTTTTCTGCACTGGCTTGCCCTGGGTGACCGGAGCCTGGCTGGCCGGCTGCGCAGCCATGGCTGGCGCACAGCAGAACGGTGCGAGGCACAAGATCAGGGCAAAACGGCGTAAAGCATTCATGGCAAATGGACAGACTGGCAGGAAAAGTGCGTATGCTCCCTGTTCCACAGGCAGCTGGCAAGCCTTACAAAAGGGTGAGCGCAGGCTCCCGGCACAACTGCTGAGCCAGCAAGCCGAGGGTAATCACGGCACGCTCGGCCTCCTTGTTCCACGGAATACCGCAATTAAGGCGGATGCAGTGGTTGAACTGCTCTGTATTACTGAATATTAACCCCGGCGCAATGCTGATGCCCTGCTCCAGCGCCCGCACATGCAGCTCCTGCGTGTTGACCCGCCCGGGCAGGCTCACCCACAGAATGAAACCGCCCGTAGGCCGGGTCATCTGGGTGCCTTCGGGGAAGTGCTGCTGCACTGCCAACTGGTAGGCGCTGAGGTTCTTGCGATACTCCTGACGGATGTAGCGCAGATGCCGGTCGTAGCCGCCATTCTCCAGGTAGGCCGCCACCCCCATTTGCGTGACGCTGCACGCCGAGTGGGTAGTGAAGGTTTGCAGCCGCTGGATTTCGTCCTGGTAACGCCCGGCAATCATCCAGCCAACACGTACGCCGGGGGACAGCGTCTTGGAGAAGCTTGAGCAATAGATTACCCGGTCCAGCCGGTCGAACGCCTTCAGCGCCTTGGTCTTGCCCTGCTCGAACATCAGCTCGCCATAGATATCGTCCTCGATGATCTGGATATCGAAGTCCGATGCCAGGCGCAGCAGTTGTTTCTGCCGCTCTTCCGGGACGGTGCCACCCAAGGGGTTGCTCAGCCGCGCGGTGAGCACGAGGGCCTTGATCGACCACTGGTTGGCCGCCAGCTGCAAAGCTTCAAGGCTGATGCCCGTGGACGGGTCGCTGGGGATTTCAATCACCTTCAGGCCCAGCAGGTCCGCCAGCTGCAGCAAGCCGTAATACGTCGGCGACTCGGCGGCGATCAAGTCCCCCGGACGCGTCAGCACACGCAATGACATTTGCAGCGCATCGACGCAACCGTGGGTCACGATCACTTCACGCGGGTCGACCAGTACACCGGCATCGCGCATGCGAATGGCAATCTGCCGGCGCAACGGCTCGAAACCCGGGCTGAACATGTAACTGAACGCGCGCGGGCTGTGAAAGCGGGTGACCTTGGCAATTTGCTGGTGCAGGGCACGCACCGGCAGGTAGTCGACATGCGGCACCGCAGCGCCGAACGGAAATACACCATCGCGGCGCGCTTCGGTGAGCACTTGCTGGATGATGCTGGCACGGGTCACCAGACCAGGGCGCTCCACCCGGGCAATGTCGGGGGTTTGCGCAGTCAGGGCCGGCGTCTGGTGCACATAGTAGCCAGACTGCGGCCGCGCACGGATCAGGCCTTGATCTTCGAGGTTGGCATAGGCCTGCAGCACCGTGGCATGGCTGACATTGAGCTGGGCGCTCATCTTGCGCACGGAGGGTACCCGCTCGCCTGGCTGGTAGACACCGCGGCGGATGTCATCGGCCAGTTGCTGGGCGATACGCTGGTACAGCAGCAGGTTGGTCATGGCGGCAGGCTCGTTGTTCTTGTGCGGCTCGATGACGGTAAAGGATACCGTAACAGTTGCAAAGTGTACTGGGACAGAATGCAACATAGTCGACAATACAACAGCGTGATAACTATCGAAACGATTAAACCGACAAAAAGAAGGGCCGCATGGCGGCCCTTCTTTGAGTCGAACTCAGCGCGCAGGCGCGAGCCTGCCCTTGTCGTCGGAGAACACGATTTCTACCCGACGGTTCTGCGCCCTGCCCCGCTCAGAGGCGTTGGCCTCGATCGGGTACTGGTCGCCATAGCCCTCGACCTGCAAACGCTTTTCGTCGATGCCCAGGTCCACCAGCATGTCAGCCACGGCCTGCGCCCGATCGCGAGACAGTTTCAGGTTGTCCTCGGCCGCGCCGGTGCTGTCGGTATAGCCTTCGATACGTACCACCCGACGCGGGTTAAGCTGAAGGAACTGCACCAGCTTGAGTACCGTGCGGCTGGCCGAGTTCTTCAGGTCGGCACGGCCGGTATCGAACAGCACGTCGCCCAAGGTCATCACCAAGCCACGGTCGGTCTGCTCGGAGGCCAGTGCCGCGATTTGCGACTCGACCCATTTGCCCTGCTGCTGCACGCTGGCCAGCTTGGCCTCGCGCAAGGCCAGCTGCAGGCGCTGGCGCTCCAGATCGAGCTTGGTCTGGCGCTCCTGGTTCAGCGCCAGCTTGGCATGCTCACGGGCAATCTCGCTGTAGCGCTGGCTGAGGTAAGCGTAATGGCGCACATCGGAACCGGTGCCGATGTAGCTGGACAAACGCTCGGCACGGGCCAGCGACTCGCCCGCGCGGATCACATCGCGCGGCGCACTGCGCAGCACATCGGAATCATCCTTGACCTTGGCGAAGGCGGCACTGGCTTCATCCAGCGCTGCAGAACTGCGCTGGCTGGCACAGCCTTGCAAGCCTGCGGCCAGCGCCAGCACTACCAGCGCAGCCAACGGTGTGCGGCGGATCATGGCTGCACCTCCAGTTGCTTGCGCAGGCGCTTGACCCGCGACTGCAACAGCTGGAGCTGCTCTTCGCTCTTCTGGTTCAGCACCTGGGCCTCGGCCAGACGCGCATCCAGCTCGGCCTGTTCGGCACGCATGCGCGCATCGCGATAGTCTTCGCTCAGCATGTTGGCCTTGGCCCGGGCCAGCTTGTCTTCAGCCAGCTTCAGCGTTTCGACCTGCTCGGTGGCACCTACGGCCTTGGCCTGCTCCAGGGCCTGTTCGGAAATGCGCATCTGCTCGTCAGGGGCCGGATCATTGGCGCAGCCAGCCAGGCCAAGCATGGCCAAGGCAAGGATTAGTGGTTGGGTTCTCACGCAATCTTCCTAGTGTTTGGGGGCGTCCGCCGGCACCTGCAACTGCGCTTTCCAGCGCTCGACATTTCGTTGCAGGACCGCCTCGGACGCACCGGAGATCGGCAATTCTGTCAGTTTTTTCGCCAATTGCCCACGCAACCAGCTGTCATTGCAGGCCGAGTTGTGTGAAAGGGCCAAGTACAGGCCTGGCCGGTCCACCGGCAGGCCACGGGCGATCAGGTCATTGCTCATACCCAGGCTCTGGGCCATGGCCATGCCTGAATAGCGGCCAGCCAGCACATAGTCCACTTGGCCGAGCACCAGTTTCTGGAAGGCCTGGGTAAGGTTCTGCGCCGGCACCAGCTTGAGCTGGGCCTTGGCGAAGGCGGTGAAGGCCGGTGTCAGCCGTGCGCGCTCGGACAAGCTGCCCTGATACCTGGCCAGGTCCGCCGGCCCGTCGAAGGTCAGCTGGGCATCATGACGCGTCCACACCAGGTACTCGTTGAGCTGCAACGGCGGGTGGATGTAGTCCAGCGCGGTCAATTGCTCCACCTGCATGGGGGTGTCGAGTAGCAGATCCATGCGGCCACTGCGCACTTCCTCCAGTGCCTGGTCGCGACGACCTGCGCTCAGTACTTCAACTTTTACACCCAACTCGCCAGCCACCTGACGCAACAGGTCTACGTTGGCGCCGATCAGGTGTTCAGGGTCTTGTGGGTCTTGCCATGAATAGGGCGGTGCATCAGGGCTGCCGGTTGCCACCAGGCGTTCGCACTTGCCTGCCGCCATGACCAGCGGTGAGAACAGCGCCGCCATGCATGCCAGCGCCCTGCCCGTTTCACGCAACGTCATCCCTCACTCCTCAACCCATAAAAAAACCCGACCCTCGAAACGAGGGCCGGGTTCTTTATAAGTGAAGCAGGCGGATCAGACCAGCTTTTCCAGCTCCGGAACCGCTTCGAACAGGTCTGCGACCAGGCCGTAGTCGGCTACCTGGAAGATCGGCGCTTCTTCGTCCTTGTTGATCGCAACGATCACTTTGGAGTCTTTCATGCCGGCCAGGTGCTGGATCGCGCCGGAGATACCGACGGCGATGTACAGCTGTGGCGCAACGATCTTGCCGGTCTGGCCGACCTGCATGTCGTTCGGCACGAAGCCGGCGTCGACTGCGGCGCGCGAGGCACCGACTGCAGCGCCAAGCTTGTCGGCCAGGCTGTACAGGTGCTTGAAGTTGTCACCGTTGCCCATGCCACGGCCGCCGGATACGACGATCTTGGCAGCGGTCAGCTCTGGGCGGTCGGACTTGGCCAGCTCTTCGCCAACGAAGGCAGAAATGCCAGCGTTGTGCGCAGCACCAACAGCCTCAACAGCGGCCGAGCCACCTTCGGCGGCGACAGGGTCGAAGCCGGTGGTACGCACGGTGATGACCTTGACCGAAGCGCTCGACTGCACGGTGGCAATGGCGTTACCGGCGTAGATTGGGCGCTTGAAGGTGTCAGCGGACTCAACCGAGATGATCTCGGAAATCTGGTCCACGTCCAGCAGCGCGGCAACGCGCGGCAGGATATTCTTGCCGTTGGTGGTGGCCGGAGCCAGCACGTGGCTGTAACCCTTGGCCAGCTCGACGATCAGCGGCGCGACGTTCTCTGGCAGCACATGGGCGTAGGCAGCGTTATCGGCAACCAGCACCTTGGCCACGCCAGCGATCTTGGCAGCAGATTCGGCAATGCTGCCGACGTTCTGGCCAGCGACCAGTACGTGCACATCCCCACCGATCTTGGCGGCAGCGGCAACAGTGTTCAGGGTGGCCGGAGCTACGGCACCGGCTTCGTATTCAGCGACAACCAGGATAGTCATTTAGATTACCTTCGCTTCGTTCTTCAGCTTCTCGACCAGTTCGGCCACCGATTTGACCTTGATGCCAGCGCTGCGGGCAGCCGGGGCTTCAACCTTCAGGGTCTTGTTGGTGGAGGCGAGGGAAACGCCCAGCGCGTCCGGAGTAACGGTCTCCAGCGGCTTCTTCTTGGCCTTCATGATGTTCGGCAGCGACGCGTAGCGCGGCTCGTTCAGGCGCAGGTCGGTGGTGACGATGGCTGGCAGGTTCAGCGATACGGTCTGCAGACCGCCATCGATTTCACGGGTGACGTTCAGCTTGTCGCCAGCCACTTCGACCTTGGAGGCGAAGGTGCCTTGCGCGTAGCCAGTCAGCGCAGCCAGCATCTGGCCGGTCTGGTTATTGTCGCTGTCGATGGCCTGCTTGCCGAGGATGACCAGCTGTGGCTGCTCCTTGTCGACAACGGCTTTCAGCGCCTTGGCCACAGCCAGGGAGTTCAGTTCGTCAGCGGCTTCTACCAGGATGGCGCGGTCGGCACCCAGGGCCAGGGCGGTACGCAGTTGCTCCTGGGCAGTGGTCGGGCCGACGGAAACGACGACGATCTCGGTCGCAACGCCCTTTTCCTTCAAGCGGACAGCCTCTTCCACGGCGATTTCGCAGAAGGGGTTCATGGACATCTTGACGTTAGCAAGGTCGACGCCGGAGTTGTCCGCCTTGACGCGAACCTTGACGTTGTAGTCGACCACTCGTTTGACAGCTACAAGAACCTTCATGGATTCCTCGTTACTCTCCGGTGAATAGATAGTCGCCTGGGACTGAGCCCTGCGATGCGCGTGGGTACAAGGGCACCTCTAAAAACGTATCGGGAGGCAATAACTTCACAGTGACCGAACAGTCTTGTTCGGACCATTGCGACAAATCCTCACGGGTCATTTTCTGTCGTGGCGTGTAAACTCCACTACAAACCGGCCAAAGGCCGCAAAACCCTGCTCCACACCTGGTCTTTAGAGGTGTACCTGCGCCCGGCTGCAAGCCTACGGCGAACGTAAAACCGCTCGTATCTTGACCGTAACACCCCATCCGGTCAATACGGCAAATCGGTCACCCTCCAGCCGCGCTCCTGTGATTTTACTGGCCTGCGGCAAATTCAAACAAACGTTTGTATTGGACCCGCCAAGTGGTGTAGATATAATGCGCGGCCAAGACAAAACGGTGTAGTCCGTCATTTGCGCAGCTACAGTTCCGCTCCCGTGATGAGCCACTGCGCGCAAGCACCCATAAGACAAAGCAACAGCACGAGCCTTGATGAGTAGGAGAGAACCAGTGGAACGCGAATACATGGAATTCGACGTGGTCATCGTCGGCGCCGGCCCGGCGGGCCTGTCCGCCGCCTGCCGCCTGAAGCAGAAGGCCGCCGAAGCCGGTAGCGAAATCAGCGTCTGCGTGGTGGAAAAAGGCTCTGAAGTGGGCGCCCACATCCTCTCCGGCGCAGTGTTCGAGCCCCGCGCCCTGAACGAGCTGTTCCCCGACTGGAAGGAACTCGGCGCGCCCCTGAACACCGAAGTGAAGCGCGACGACATCTACGTGCTCAAGGATGCCGGCAGCGCCACCAAGGTGCCTGACCTGTTCGTGCCCAAAACCATGCACAACGAAGGCAACTACATCATCTCGCTGGGCAACCTGTGCCGCTGGCTGGCCCAGCAGGCCGAGAACCTGGGCGTGGAGGTCTACCCGGGCTTCGCCGCCCAGGAAGCGCTGTTCGATGAAAACGGCGTGGTGCGTGGCATTGTCACCGGCGACATGGGTGTGGACCGTGAAGGCAACCCGAAAGACGGTATGTACACCCCGGGCATGGAGCTGCGTGGCAAGTACACCCTGTTCGCCGAAGGTTGCCGTGGCCACATCGGCAAGCAGCTGATCAAGCGCTTCAACCTGGACAGCGAGTCCGATGTGCAGCACTACGGCATCGGCCTGAAGGAAATCTGGGAAATCGACCCTGCCAAGCACGAGCAGGGCCTGGTGGTGCACACCGCCGGCTGGCCGCTGGACGTGATGGCCAAGGACAACACCGGGGGTTCGTTCCTTTATCACCTGGAAAACAACCAGGTGGTGGTCGGCCTGATCGTCGACCTGTCCTACGCCAACCCGTACCTGTCGCCATTCGACGAGTTCCAGCGCCTGAAGCACCATCCGGTGATCAGCCAGTATCTCGAAGGCGGCAAACGCATCAGCTACGGCGCCCGCGCCCTGGCCAAGGGCGGCATCAACTCGCTGCCGAAAATGGTGTTCAACGGCGGCGCACTTATCGGCTGTGACCTGGGCACCATGAACGTGGCCAAGATCAAAGGCAGCCACACGGCGATGAAGTCCGGCATGCTCGCCGCCGAGGCGGTGGCCGACGCGCTGCTCGCCGGCAGCGAGGGCGGTGACCAGCTGAACGGCTACGTCAGCGCCTTCAAGGCCAGCTGGCTGTACGAAGAACTGTTCGCCAGCCGCAACTTCGGCCCGGCCATGCACAAGTTCGGCCCACTGCTGGGCGCTGCGTTCAACTATGTGGACCAGAACTGGTTCGGCGGCAAGCTGCCGTTCACCCTGCACGACACCAAGCCGGACTACGCCTGCCTCAAGCTCGCGGCCGACTCGAAAAAGATCGACTACCCGAAACCGGACGGCAAGCTCAGCTTCGACAAGCTCAGCTCGGTATTCCTCTCCAGCACCAACCACGAAGAGGAACAACCCTGCCACCTGAAGTTGACCGACCCGAACGTGCCGATCGCCAGCAACCTGCCGCTGTACGACGAGCCGGCACAACGCTACTGCCCGGCCGGCGTGTACGAAGTGGTCACCCAGGAAGACGGCAACAAGCGCTTCCAGATCAACGCGCAGAACTGCGTGCACTGCAAGACCTGCGACATCAAGGACCCGGCCCAGAACATCACCTGGGTTACCCCTGAGGGCGCAGGCGGGCCGAACTACCCGAACATGTAAGGCCCCGGCCCTGCCGTAACAAAAAGCCCCCGGCTCTCACGAGCCGGGGGCTTTTTGTTGTGAATTGCGTCTGGGCTGCGAGGTGTTCGCCGTGAGAGGCTCAGCGCTTATCAGATCGAGCGCCGCGCGGGCGGCGCTCGGTTTATGCCCTGCTGCACAACCCAAGACATGCACCGGCTCATTTGTCACCGCACATGATCGGCATCGGCTCCGCCGCAAACGCCAATGGCTCACGCCGCCCGAAATACAAGGCCGTCAGCAGCCCCACCGTGCCCATGACCAGACAAAACCCGACACACACCCACGGGCTCCACGGCATCAGCGCAATCAGCGCCAGCGGCGTGGTACTGGCCCACAGCGCGTAGGCCACGTTGTAGGTGAAGGAAATCCCCGACACACGGATCTCGGCCGGGAACAATCCAACCATCACCGACGGCACCACACCGACCACGCCGCAGGACAGCCCCGCCAGCGCATAAGCCAGCCAGGTCATCTCCCACTGCCCCACCAGGCTGGCGTAAAGCGCACCGATCCCCAGCGGCAGCAACACGCTGTAGAGCATCAGCGCACGCCAAGCCCCTACGCGGTCGACCAGCAACCCGGCCAGCACGCAGCCGATGTTGAGGAAAACAATACCCACGCTGCTCAGGGCGAAGGTGTGCCCGGCGCTCATGCCAAAGCGTTGCTGCATTACCGTGGGGGTGATCACCACCAGCACCACCACGGCCGAGGTCAGCACACAGGTCAGCAATGCCGCCGGAATCAACGCCCGACGGTGCTCGCCCAGCACCCGCCGCAGCGGGAATTTCACCGGCTGTTCCTGGCGCGCACGCAGGGCAAGGAACACCGGTGTTTCGCTAAGCCAGCGGCGCAGCCACACGCCAATCACACCAAACACGCCACCCAGCAGGAACGGGTAGCGCCAGGCGTAGTCGAGGATCTCCTGCGGCGTGAACACCTGCGCCAGCAACGTCGCGGTCAATGCCCCCAGCAGGTAGCCGAAGGTCAGCCCGGCCTGCAAGAAGCCCAACGCATACCCGCGCCGCCCGGCAGGCGCGTGCTCGGCGACGAAGGTCCAGGCACTTGGCACCTCGCCCCCCACGGCCGCGCCCTGGAGGATGCGCAGCGCCAGCAGGATCAACGGTGCGGCGTAGCCGATGTCGGCATAGGTCGGCATTACCCCGATCAGCAGGCATGGCAGGGCCATCATCAGGATGCTCAGGCTGAACACCCGCTTGCGCCCCAGGTGGTCGGCGAAGTGCGCCATCAAGATGCCGCCCAGCGGCCGCGCCAGGTAGCCGGTGACGAAGATCCCGAAGCTTTGCAGCAGGCGCAGCCACTCTGGCATCTCGGGCGGGAAGAACAGCTGGCTGAGGGTCAGCGCAAAAAATACGAAAATGATGAAGTCGTAGATTTCCAGCGCGCCGCCCAGTGCCGCCAGGCCCAGGGTCCGATGGTCGCCGCGGCTGAACCGGGGCGGGCGAGCGGTATCGATGGCAGTCATGGCAGGGTCCGCAAATCGGCAAAGGGCAAGAGGATAGCAAATAGCTGCCCCGTTGCCCCGCCTGCTGCGCGGCTAGCGGTGGAACACCGTATGCGCGAAGTTGGCGCGCGGCCGTGGCCTGGCCGTAGCCGCCGGCATGGCGCCCGGCAGCGGCAATTTGCCGACCAGCACCGGTCCGTCGATGATCGCCATGAATGACTCCAGCGCCTCGTTATCGGGCACCTGCGGCAGGCTCAGGCTGACCGCCTGGCGCTCGGCCTGCGGCACCGCAGGCACTTTCAACTGGCTGGAATGGTAAAGCAGGGCGTGCTGGATCTGGGTACTGACGCGACAAAAACGCTCCAGGTCAACCCCGGCATGGCTGGCCAGTTCGATATTGCCCAGCAGCAAGTGAAAAGGCTGCAAGGCGCACTGCACCAAACGCTGCAGCTCCTCGAAACTGTCAACGGGGGCGATCCGATAGTAGCCCAGGCCATTGAGCAGCCGCTCCAACTGCAGCCGCTGGCAGGGGTGGGTGTCGGCAATGAGAATGCGCAGGGTCTTGTTTGCCATGGTCGGGCCTGGGCAGCTGGGTAATGGGTACATTCCATGACCTTACTGCGCCCGTTATGGCGACTGCCAAGGCCATGCCTGGCAGCGGTCTACTTTGATAGAAGTCGGGAAAGCCGCATAAATCAAGTGATTGACTGACGGAATTTGCATTTGCCTTTAGCCCGGTACTCCGGTTTGCCACTTGCGCTCACCCCGTCAAGCCGTTCAGGTAACCGCGCGCCTAAACCCCGACGCTCGCACTTCGTTTAAAGGAGGCTCATGCCCCAAGGCATCGCCTCTTACATTCGCGGAGAACCCAGATGTTTCGCCCGGCCCTAGCCTTTTTCGCCCTGACCCTGTCCAGCGTCGCATGGTCCGCCGAGCCCTGTTCGGTAGACATTCACAGTACTGACCAGATGACCTACGACCTGAAAACGATCACCGTACCGCAGACCTGCCAACGCTTTACCGTTAACTTGCTGCACACCGGCACACTGCCCAGGAACATCATGGGCCACAACTGGGTGCTGGCCAAAAAGGACGACATCAAAGGCGTGACCACCGATGGCGCTGCGGCAGGTGAGGCCGATAACTACCTCCAGCCGGGCGACAAGCGCGTGCTCGCCCATACCCGACTGATCGGGGGTGGCGAAAAAGATTCGGTCACTTTCGACACCGGCATGCTGCAGGCAGGCCAGGCGTACGCGTTTTTCTGCTCCTACCCTTTCCACTCCACCATGATGAAGGGCACCCTCACATTCGGTACCTCGTCAGGCAGCTGACGCTATCGGAAAGTGGGCCGCACAGCCGAACGTGCGCTCAGGCCTCGGCCCACTCGCGCATACGCAGCCGGCAATGCTTCATGGCGTTGACGATGTGCTTCTCCACCATGGCCTTGGACAGGCCCAGACGCGCGGCAATCTCCCCATGTGACAGGCCTTCGAGCTTGCGCAGCAAGAAACACGCCCGGCAGGTTTCGCTCAGCTCCGCCACTGCACGCTGCAGCAACTCCAGGCGCTCTTCCTGGCGACAGGCGCCGTGCACGGGGGCGACGAAGAATCGCTCATCGGTTTCCAGAACCTCCAGAGGCTCGGCGCGACGAAGCTGATTGCGCCGATGACCATCGGTGACCAGGTTCAGGGCGGTGCGGTAAAGGAAAGCGCGCGGATGGGAGATCTGCGTGTCATCACACCGCTCGAGTACCCGCAGATACGCCTCCTGCGCGATATCTTCGGCAGCATGGCGGCTACCCAGACGCGAACGAAGGAACCCGACCAGTTCACGGTAGTAATGCTCGAGCAGTACACCCGAAGACGGCATCGAAGCGCTTTCCCTGTTGTCGATGATGGTAGAAGACCGCTGCAGGCCAAGTAGTGGCACCGCGAGCGCATAAAATATAATAATTCTCATCAAGCTTAAAGACGTTGTTACATTTCCACGCCCGCAACGCGTGCTCCCCGCTAAATCCGCCCTGATCGCTTTCGTTTAATCGGCAGCCTCCCTAGCTGATCCTTGGTGACAGCGGCCCACTCATGGTCGGAAATCCTGCATGATCCCTCAACGCCTTACCCGTCGTGCCTTAACGCTCGCGCTGTGCCTGATCCCCGTGGCCGCATTCGCCACCTGGCAACTGTTGCCCGCCGCGGCCGAGCAGCGGCCGTTCGTCAGCGTCAGCCGTGGCAACATCGAATCCAGTGTCACCGCGCTGGGCACCCTGCAGCCCCGTCAGTACGTCGACGTGGGCGCACAGGCCTCCGGGCAGATCCGCACGTTGCACGTAGAAGTCGGTGACACCGTCGAGCAGGGGCAGTTGCTGGTGGAAATCGACCCTGCCACGCAACAGGCCCAGCTGGATGCCGAGCGCTATGCCATCCAGACCCTGAAAGCGCAGGTCAAGGAGCAGCGTGCCGAGCATGTCCTGGCCGAACAACAGTTGCGTCGCCAGCAGCGGATGGCCAGCGACGGCGCCACGCGTGAAGAGGATGTGCAGACGGCCCAGGCCAAGGTGCTGACAACCCAGGCGCGCATCGACATGTATGAGGCGCAGATTCTCCAGGCGCAGGCCACGTTGCGCAGCGCGCAGGCTCAGCTCGGCTACACCCGCATCTACGCCCCGATCGGCGGTACCGTGGTCGCTGTCGATGCCCGAGAAGGGCAAACCCTGAACGCGCAACAGCGCACCCCGCTGATCCTGCGGATCGCCAAGCTGTCGCCGATGACGGTATGGGCCGAGGTCTCTGAAGCCGACATCGGCCAGGTCAAGACCGGCATGCAAGCCTACTTCACCACCCTGGGCAGCGGCGGCAGGCGCTGGACCAGCACCGTCAGGCAGATTCTGCCGATCCCGCCCAAACCGCTGGATCAGCTCAGCCAGGGCGGCGGCAGCCCGGTTGCCGCCGGTACGGCAAGCGGCAGCGGGACCGGCCGCGTGGTGCTCTACACCGTGCTGCTGGATGTCGACAACGATGACAACGCGCTGATGGCCGACATGACTGCCCAAGTGTTCTTCGTCGCCGGATCTGCCAAGGATGTGTTGACCGTGCCCATCGCGGCGCTTCAGGGACGCGGCCAGGGCGAGGGGCTGCAGACTGCCCATGTTCTGACCGGCAAAGGCGACGTACAGACGCGCCAGGTACGTACCGGGCTCAGCGACCGCCTGCGCGTGCAGATACTCGATGGGCTTGCCGAAGGTGACAAACTGCTGATCGGCCCTGTCGGCGGTGAGGGTTGACATGAGCACTCCGCTGATAGAGCTGGTCGGCATCCGCAAATCCTACGGGGGCGGCGACAGCCCCAAGGTCGATGTGTTGCGCGGCATCGACCTGAAAGTCCATGCCGGCGAATTCATCGCCATCGTCGGCACCTCAGGCTCTGGCAAGTCGACCCTGATGAACATCCTGGGTTGCCTCGACCGCCCAAGCGCCGGGCAGTATCGCTTCGCCGGCCAGGATGTTGCCGGCCTGAGCAATGACGAACTGGCCTGGTTGCGCCGCGAAGCGTTCGGGTTCGTGTTTCAGGGTTATCACCTGATCCCCTCCGCCTCGGCGCAGGAGAACGTGGAGATGCCGGCGATCTACGCCGGAACCACGGCGGCCCCGCGCGCCGAAAGGGCCAAGGCCCTGCTGCAACGCCTGGGCCTGGGCGAGCGCACCGGCAATCGCCCGCGCCAGCTTTCAGGCGGCCAGCAACAACGGGTGTCCATCGCCCGGGCATTGATGAACGGCGGCCACATCATCCTGGCGGACGAGCCCACCGGTGCGCTGGACAGCCACAGTGGCACCGAGGTCATGCGCCTGCTGGATGAACTGGCCGAGCAAGGCCATGTGGTGATCCTGATCACCCACGACCGCGATGTGGCCGCTCGGGCGCAGCGCATCATCGAGATCCGCGACGGCGAAGTGATCAGTGACAGCGGCGCCGACCAGGCGCCGCCACCGCGTCGCCCAGGTGCGCTGCAAGCCGTCGATCTGGCCGGGCGCCTGGTGCGTGCCGACAGCCAGGGCAGCCCATGGCTGGGCGAAACCTGGGACGCCCTGCAAGCCGCCTGGCGGGTCATGTGGAGCAACCGCACACGCACCGCGCTGACCCTGTTGGGAATCATCATCGGCGTCGCGTCGGTGGTCGTCATGCTGGCGGTGGGTGAAGGCAGCAAGCGCCAGGTCATGGCCCAGATGGGCGCGTTCGGCTCGAACATCATCTTCATGAACGGTGCCCCTCCAACACCGCGCGCTCCGCCCGGCAACGTTCGCCTCAGCGACGTGCAGGCGCTGGCCGAGCTACCGCAAGTGAAGTCCATCATGCCGGCCATGACAGTGGAGGCGCAGGTGCGCTTTGGCAATCGTGACCTGGAGTCGACCATCGGTGGCTATTCGCCTGTGTTCCCGACGCTGATGAGCTGGCCCGTCAGCGAAGGCAGCTTCTTTACCGACAACGACCTGGCCACGGCTGCGACCGTGGCGGTGATCGGCTCGGAGGTGCGCAAGAAGCTGTTCGTCGACGGCCAGGACCCGATCGGCCAGTACATCCTCATCGAGAACGTGCCGTTTCAGGTGATCGGCGTGCTCGCCAGCAAAGGCTCCAGTGGCGCCAACCAGCGAAACGACCTGCGCATCGCCGTGCCGTACTCAGCGGTTTCCATACGTCTTTCCGGCACGCAACACCCGGAATACGTGATCATCGGTGCCGCCGACAGCACCCAGGTGCATGACACCGAACGCGCAATACGCCAACTGATGCTGAGCCTGCACGGTGGCATTGAAGACTTCGAGATCGACAACAGCGCGGCGATGATCCAGGCCGAGGCGGCGACACGCAACGGGTTGTCCCTGATGCTTGGCGCCATTGCCGCCATTTCGCTGCTGGTCGGCGGGATCGGCGTCATGAACGTGATGCTCATGACCGTCCGCGAACGCACCCGCGAAATCGGCATCCGCATTGCCACCGGCGCCCGACAGCGCGACATCCTGCGCCAGTTCCTGACTGAAGCCGTGGTGCTTTCGCTGACCGGCGGCCTGATCGGCGTCTGCCTGGCGTTGCTGATCGGCGTGGTTCTCAGCCTGGCCAAGGTGGCCGTGGCGTTTTCTGCCCTGGCGATAGTGGGTGCCTTCGCCTGCTCGGTAGCCACGGGCGTCATCTTCGGTTTCATGCCCGCGCGCAAAGCCGCCGCCCTCGACCCTGTCGCCGCCCTGACCAGTGAATGACCATGACCAGAACCCCGTTTTTACTGCTACCGCTGCTGACCATCCTGAGTGCTTGCAGCCACACCCCCGCGCCACTGGACAGCGGTATCGCTGCACCTGCCAGCTGGCAAAGTCCGGCTGGCGGCACGGCGGCCTCCGCGCAGTGGTGGACAACGTTCAATAGCGCTCAACTGAGCCAACTGATCGAGCAGGCTCGCCAGGGCAGCCATGACCTGCGCGCCGCCATGGCCAGGGTCAGGCAGGCACAGGCCGACCTGCGTATTGCCGGCGCCCCCCTGCTACCGCGCCTCGACGCCAGCGCCGACGCCTATCACCAGCGCTTGCTACGAGGCCAAGGGTACAGCGAGCAGGACACGTCGAACCGCGAGCGGACCTACCGCTACTTCAACACGGCCCTGACGACCCGCTACGAGCTGGACTTCTGGGGTAAAAATGCCGCTGCGCGTGACAGTGCCCGCCTTGGCCTGCAAGCCACTGCACGTGACCGAGACACGCTCGAACTGAGCCTGACGAGCAGCGTTGCCGATACTTACCTGAGCGCCCTCGCCGCTCGTGAGCAGGCACGCATCGCCGCGCTTAACCTGGAAAACGCCGAGAAGGTCCTGAGCCTTGTGCGCACACGATTCCAGGCCGGGTCGTCGACTGCCCTGGAACTGGCACAGCAAGAGAGCCTTGTGGCCAACCAGCGACAACAGTTACCGCTCTACCAACAAGAGGCCCGCGATGCGCAGATCACCCTGGCAACCCTGCTTGGCGCGCCGGTGCAGGCGCTGGAACTGGCCGATCAGCCTTTCGATCAACTGAGCGGCCCGAGCATTGCCGCCGGCATTCCCAGCCAACTGCTGACGCGCCGCCCGGATATCGCTGGCGCAGAGGCGCGCCTGGCTGCGGCTCAGGCGGATGTCAGCGTTGCGCGGGCAGCACTGTTCCCCACGGTGAGCTTGACGGCCAGCCTGGCCACTGGCGACAGAAAAGCCATCGACCTGCTGCGCAATCCGGCGCTCAACCTCGGTGCCGGTCTGACGGCGCCCATTTTCAATAATGGCGCCTTGCGCGCCGAGCGTGATCGCGCCATCGCTCGCCAGGACGAGCTGCTCGAGGCCTATCGCAACGTGCTGATCACCAGTTTCGGCGAAGTCGAGAAGGCCTTGAACAGCGTCGACGGCCTGGACCGCCAGACACACTGGCAGCATGAAGCGCTCACCCAAGCGCAACGCGCGTTCGATCTGGCCGAGAACCGCTACCGGGCCGGGGCCGAAGACCTGCTCAGCGTGCTGGAAGCGCAACGCAGCCTGTTTACAGCACAGGCCGAACGGGTACGGCTGCGCAAGGCGCGTTTGCAGGCCAGTGTTGCGCTTTACAAGGCGTTGGGCGGCGGCTGGACAGCGTCGGACACACTGATGACAGCGAGGTAGGCAAGCCCCCCGACGGGAGCCCTACCTGCTGCAACACCGGCCCAAAATCGTCACCACTACAAACCGTCACGTCGCGGGCCGGGTGCCAGATGGCGGGCATACCAAGGCCGCTGAGGCACCCTGCCGGCCAGGCGATCGCCGTCTTCTTCAGGGCTGAAAATGACTTGCAAGGCCAGCTTCATGGTCTCGATGTCCAGTTTCCCGGTGCCGCCGCCATTGCCCAGCCCCCAGGCACCGCAACCTTCACGCGTAGGCCCCAGCCAAGGCTCGGCCACACGCACCCAGCGCCCTGGCGCAAACCACGGAATGCCATCGATCATCTTCGGCTTCACTTCCCCCGGGTGCGCCTGCTGGTGGGCCAGGTACCAATCGTTCAGGCGGTCGTCGATCCAGCCATGAAAGGCCCAGAACACCGGGTTGACGTGGGAGGAAAACGGATCGCCTAGGAAGTCGTTCTCGGCGCGGAACCAGCGTTCGGAAAAATCGTAGTTGCGACGCCCGTAAGGCATCGGGTAATCCGAGTTCGGGTCACGCCCCAGGGATGCCCAACGCATGTGCAGCCAATCATGGATGCCCAATTCGATGCGTGAACCCAACTCTCCCAGACACAGGGTGCTGAGGTATTGCGGATCATGCAGCTGGGCTTCCCACAGCTGGAAGTTGGCGTGCAGCCCCTGGCTGCTCTTGACGTAGTACAGCCACTGGCTGAAGGCTTCATCGCCGGCCGCCTGCCAGTTGGGCGGGACGCTGTAGCCGTCGCGGTTGTCGAGGTAATCGAAAAACGCCTGAACGCCCTGCCCGATCGATGGGCGTGCCGCAGGCAGGCTTGCCCAGGAACGCAGGTCCTGGACCTCGCGCACGCCATGCAGCATGTGCCGATGCATGAACAGAAAATCCTCGCCGGAACCGTTGCGATGGCGATCATGCCCGCGTGCGTTGCGCTCCTTGCCCAACGGGCCGACCTGCCAACCCAGCGCACGCACCATCTGCCGCCGGGATTCATCGATGCGGTGCCAGCGATCGCGGCTGGCGTGCCAGAGCTGGTGATAGTAGCGACGCTGCGGTGAAATCAGGTCCTCGTGCAGCGCCGCCACGTACGGCAGCCGCTCACGTGCCAGCACGAACGGTCGGCGGACGGCGACAAAGCTCGCCTGCGCCCCGGAATGCCCTGCCTGCGCCCCTGCCAGGCGCACGTGCCCACTCAGGGTCGCGCTGCCTCCCCCCTCGCTCCAGTCGCCCCATATCTCATCCAGCACGGCATCGCAGTCATAGGCCTCGCCAGAACCCGCCATCATCTTCAGTTGCACCTTCGGCAGCCGGTCGGCAGCCAACGGGCCGTATACCTGCAAACCCTGACCGCCATAGGGCGCAGTACCCAGGTAGCCGCGCAAGGCACGGGCACCCTGCCCTACGTCGAGCAGCAGCTGCTGCGGTCGGGCCAGCCCGGCCAGCGCCGGGTGATCGCTCGTCATGCGCCAGTCCCAGATCCCGACCAGCCGTTCACCCAACAGCGCATTGGGCAGGTCATCGACCGGCACCGCAGGCTCGTCACTGCTCAGCTCCGCTTCCTCGGCCCGCTGCCACGCCTGCCGTGCGTAATACCCGGCAGGCAGTGCTACACCGGCGGCCACCAGGCCCGCCAGGATCTTACGACGTGACACTTTCATCCACTGTACTCATGACGTGACTCCTGCTGCGAAAACGAATGGTTGAGGAAGCGATTTAGAGGGTTGCTAAATTCTCTTGGGCTCGGCTCGTTTCACCCAGCAAGTTCGAACGGCATGGGGCCGTCGTGCAGGCGGTCGAGTACGCAATGAAGAAACAGGCTTTTTTTTCGCGCAGATGGCCATGGGCTTTGGCCCTTCTGCTCTTGCTCCTGGCGGCCGCAGGCGCCTGGTGGTATTGGGTCTACCTTGCCAAACACCCCTACGGCCGGGAAATCGAACAGCGGGCCAACGCCCTGCAGGCGCGCATCCCGGCCCTGGATGCGCACCTTGACGTGCCGCTGAGCTATGGCACCGATGGCGAGGAAGCAAACCGTGATGGCCCGACCCAGTTCGACCTGGTGAAAGCCGCCAAAGGCCGTCTGAGCGGCGCCTCGATCGCAATCTGGTCATGGCCGGAGTTCTGGAGTGGGCCCAATTGGCCGCACCGCCCCACACCCGGGTTCGAGGCGGCGATGGCCAACGAACTGGAAGTTCGCTATCGGATCATCACCAGCATCGCCAAGGACTACCCTGCGCAGGCCGGCATCGCCTACACCCCTGCCGACTTCCGCCGGCTGGTCAGTGAAGGCAAGTTCGCCATCATCATCAGCCTGCTCAACGCCGCCCCCCTTGGCGACGACATCGACAAGCTGGACCACTGGGCCGCACGCGGCATGCGGGTGTTCGGGCCAGGCTACGTTGGCAACAACAGCTGGGTCGACTCGGCGCGCCCACTGCCCTTCCTGGGCGATTCGGTCGACCCGCTGGGCGGTCTTTCCGACATCGGTCGTCGCGCCATCACCCGGCTCAACGACCTTGGCGTGGTCATCGACGTCTCGCAGATGTCCAGCCAGGCCCTGACCCAGGTCACCCAGCTGAGCCGCGCACCGGTCATGGCCTCGCACACGGGGGTGCAAGGCATGATGGACATTCGCCGCAACCTCAGCGACGCGGACCTGGCACACATCAAGGCCACCGACGGGCTGGTCAACATCGTGGCCTACTCCCACTACCTCAAGCCGTTCTCGCGTCCGACCATCGAAAAGATGAACGCGTTACGCGCCAAGTATGGCCTGCCGGACGTACAGAACCAGACCCAGATGGGCACCACCACCGACCCGGTGTTCTCGATCTGGTCGGAGAAAAAGTTCGGTGAATACCTCACGCCGTTCTACGACATCCTCGGCGCCGAGCCCGAAGCGACCCTGGCCGACTACGTCGACTCGATCGACTACGCGGTGAAGAAGATCGGTATCGACCATGTCGGCATCAGTTCCGACTTCAACGACGGCGGCGGTGTGGTTGGCTGGGAAAATGTCAGCCAGAGCCGCAACGTCACTGCCGAACTGATGCAGCGCGGCTATTCCGACGAAGACATCGCCAAGCTCTGGGGCGCCAACTTCCTGCGTGTGTGGGAAGCCGCCCAGAAGGCCGCCAGGCCGGCCCCTCCTCCCGTTGCCCACTACCCGTAAGGAAACCCATGAAACGGCTGACCTCACTGATTGCCCTCGGTTGTCTCTCGCTGTCGCTCGAAGCCCTCGCTGCCGACCCGGCTGCACCGGGCAAGGTTTTCAAAGACTGCAAGGATTGCCCGGAAATGGTCGTGCTGCCTGCCGGCAGCTACGTGATGGGCACCCCCGATGACGAACTGGGCAAACAGGACGATGAAGGTCCGTTGCACACCGTGACCTTCGCCAAGGCCTTCGCCATGAGTCGCTTCCATGTGACTGCCGGGCAATGGCAGGCCTATGCCAAGGAGACCCACACGGTGCTGCCCGACGGCGACGACCGCCCGGGGCGGCTGTGCAAGAACGGCAAGCCCAGCTACCCGCAAGGCCCGACGCAGCCTGCGGTCTGCATGACCTGGGATGAGGCGCGCGGCTACATCGCCTGGCTCGCCAAGAAGACCGGCAAGCCCTACCGCATGGTCAGCGAGGCCGAACGCGAGTACGCCGGCCGCGCCGGCTCCACCGGCCCCTTCCCGTTCCCCTTCGACCAGGAAGGGGACTATCAGATCAGCAAGCATGCCAACACCTACGGGCCGCGTGATGGCTTCACCTACACGGCACCGGTCGGCAGCTTCCCTGCCAATGCATTCGGCATGTACGACATGCATGGCAACGTCTACGAGTGGGTCGAGGACTGCTGGCATACCGATTATGTTGGCGCGCCCACCGACGGCAGCGCCTGGACCACCGGTGGTACCTGCACACACCGGCAGATTCGCGGCAACGACTACCTGGAACCGCCCATCTTCTCCCGCTCGGGCAACCGCAACGAGCGCGAACCCGACGTGCGCGGCGACTGGCTGGGCTTTCGAGTAGCCCGCGCCCTTCAGGACGGTGAACCCAACTGACAATCCACAGGGAGAGTGACCATGCCCACCTTGAGCAGACGCCGTTTCGTCGCCGCCGCTACCTTGACCGGCCTTGCCCCCGCCATGCCCGTCTGGGCGGCGGGCGCAGCGAGCGATCCACCGGCGGACGACGCCATCATCCGCCTGGATTACAACGAGAGCCCGTATGGCCCCTGCCCTTCGGCACTCGAAGCAATGCACCAGGGCGCTCGCCAGAGTGGGCACTACTTTCCGGAACACGAATACCGCCTGGCTGAGCTGTTCGCCCGGCAAAACCAGGTACCCGAAGACCATGTGGCGGTCTTCTGCGGCTCCCGCTCGCCGTTGCAATACGCCTTGGCTCGCCACGCCGACAAGCGCACCGTGGTCACCGCCGCGCCGACCTATGACTCGGTGGCCAATGGCGCCAGGGCTGTCGGCGCAACCGTGCATGAGGTGCAGCTCGATGCTCGTCACGCCCATGACGTACGCGGCATGCTCGCCGCCACCCGGCAACCCGGGGTGCTGTACCTGTGCAACCCGAACAATCCCACGGGCACGCTGACCCCACGCGCCGACATCGAGCACCTGATCACCCACAAGCCGGCAGGCAGCCTGGCGATCATCGATGAGGCCTATATCCACTTTACCGACGCGCCATCCTGCCTGGACCTGGCGGTCAGCCATGACAACGTCATGGTCCTGAGAACGTTCTCCAAGCTCTATGGCATGGCCGGTGCCCGCCTGGGGCTGGTGGTCGGGAAACCGGCATTGCTCGCCGACCTGCAACGCCTGAACGGCTACAACTTCGTGCCACTTGCCGCTGCCATGGGCGGCATCGCCAGCCTGCAACAAGAAGACCTGGTCAGCGAACGAAAACACATCAATCGAGGCATTCTGCGAAACACGATCGACGCCCTGCAAAAGGCCGGCTACCGCTGCACCGACGCCCAGGCCAACTGCTTCATGGTGGCCCTCGGCCGCCCCGCCAAACCTGTGATCGAGGCGCTCGCGCAACGCAACATCCGGGTCGGGCGGGTATTCGAGGCGTGGCCGCAATGGATGCGTGTCAGTGTCGGCACACCGGCGCAGATGCAGACCTTCCTGAAGGCGTTTCTTGACGTCATGCACGGCTGAAGGCAGCCGCCTAAATCCACCCTCCGCGGCTTCGTTTAACACCTACCCAACAGCAGCGCACGCAAGGCGCTGCTCCCCCCGCCAGCGTCGGCTGATCTACTCAGGAGCACATCATGTCCCAGCCCACCCGCGGCGCCGTGCAGGACCTCTTCGCCCTGCTCAAGCCGTTTAAATACACCGTCGCGCTTTCCGTCATCCTGGGCATGGTCGGCGGCCTCAGCATCACCTTCCTGCTGGCCACCATCAACCGGGCCCTGCACGACGATTCCGGCCTGACCCAAGGTGTGGTCTGGGGCTTCGCCGGGCTTTGCCTGGTGGCCCTGGCCAGCTCGGTGTTTTCCGACATCGGTAGCAACCGAGTGGGCCAGCACATCATTGCCGCCTTGCGCAAAACGCTGGGCGAGAAGGTGCTGTCGGCCCCCATCGAACAAATCGAGCGCTATCGCAGCCATCGGCTGATTCCGGTGTTGACGCACGACGTGGACACCATCAGCGATTTCGCCTTCGCCTTCGCGCCCCTGGCGATCGCCCTGACCGTCACCCTGGGCTGCCTGGGCTACCTGGCCATGCTGTCCTTGCCCATGTTCCTGCTGATCCTGACCGCTATCGCCCTCGGCACCGTCGTCCAGTACATCGCACGGGCCCGGGGCATGCAGGGGTTCGTCGCGGCGCGTGATGCCGAGGATGAGCTGCAACGACACTACAATGCGATCGCCGGTGGCGCCAAGGAGCTGCGCATCCACCGCGCTCGCCGTCAACGCATGTTCAGCCGCAACATCCAGGGCACGGCCGACCTGATTCGCGATACCCAGATCCGCTCCATCAATACCTTCGTCATCGCCAAGACCTTCGGCTCGATGCTGTTCTTCGTGGTCATCGGCCTGGCACTCGCCTTGCAATCGTTATGGCCCAACAGCGACAAAGCGGTCATGAGCGGCTTCGTCCTGGTGCTGCTGTACATGAAAGGCCCACTGGAATACCTGATAGGCACGCTGCCAATCATCAGCCGCGCCCAGATCGCCTTCCGCCGGGTTGCCGAGCTGTCCGAACGGTTCTCCTCGCCAGAGCCGCACCTGCTGCTCGAAGACAAGGCCAGCCAGCTGCCCGCCTTGCGCACCCTCGAGCTGCGTGATGTGCGCTTCGCCTTCCCCCCGGTCGACGGCAACGCACCGTTTACCCTGGGGCCGGTAAACCTGCAGATCCGCCAGGGCGATATCGTCTTCATCGTTGGCGAGAACGGCTGTGGCAAGACCACCCTGATCAAGCTGCTGTTAGGCCTGTACCCGCCGCAACAAGGCGAGATTCGCATCAACGACCAGCCCATCACCGCGCGAGATCGCGACGATTATCGCCAGCTCTTCACCACCATCTTTTCCGATTACTACCTGTTCGACGACCCCTTCCTGGGCGCCAAGCAGGTGCCGGAGAGCGCCGAGGTCTATCTCAAGCGGCTGGAAATCGCACACAAGGTCAGCATCCGCGACGGCAGCTTCACCACCACCGACCTCTCGACCGGGCAACGCAAGCGGCTGGCGCTGATCAATGCCTGGCTCGAAGAGCGCCCGGTGCTGGTGTTCGATGAGTGGGCTGCAGACCAGGACCCGACCTTCCGGCGCATCTTCTACACCGAGCTGCTGCCCGAGCTGAAGCGCCTGGGCAAGACCATCATCGTCATCAGCCACGATGACCGCTATTTCGATGTCGCCGACCAGCTGGTGCGCATGGCGGCCGGCAAGGTGGTCGTCGAGGCGTGCGTCGCCTGATGCAATAAAAGCGAAACATTTGCATTCCGGTTTGTCATCAGCCGTGCGTCATACCCCTAGTCACCCTAAAAAAAGATCTGCCCAGCCTATCCACTCAACCTCTACAACGAGCACCGAAATGCCCACCCACCTTCGATTGAATCACTTGACCCGGGCGCTTGGCCTTCGACGCGCATTCAACGCCCAACTGCCAGCACTGGCCCTGAGCCTGGCCCTGCCCTTGGCCGTCCAGGCGCAAGATCAGCAACTGACCTTGAATATCCCGGCACAGCCCTTGAGCGCGGCGCTGAAGGCATTTGCGGAGCAGACCGACGTGCAGGTGTTGTATGAGCCCGATGCCGTACAGAACCTGCGCTCAGGTGCGTTGAGCGGCCGCTACAATCTGGATGAGTCGGTACGCGTGCTGCTCAGGGAAAGTGGCTTGCGCTATCAGTTGCGCGACAACACCTTGACCTTGCAGGCGGCCTACGAAGGTGGCAGCGCGATGCTGCTCGATGCCACGAGTATCCAGTCGAGAACCCTGGGTGCCACGACCGAGGGAACAGGGTCTTACATCACCGGTTCCACCAATACCGCAACGAAGCTGGCCCTGTCGCCTCGCGAAACCCCACAGTCGGTCAGTGTGGTGACGCGTCGCCAGATGGACGACCAGAACATGCAGTCACTCGACGATGTCGCGCGCGCTGCCACCGGTATCAATACCGTGAAGGACTTCGGTACCGAGCGTTCGCGTTACTTCTCGCGGGGCTTCCAGGTCAACGACCTGCAGTACGACGGTGTGCCAAGCAGCATCTCGGAAAGTTTTTCCATGGACGTCACTTCGGTGAACAACATGGCGATCTATGATCGGGTCGAGATCGTTCGCGGCGCGAACGGCCTGATGCAAGGCGCCGGCTCGCCCTCGGCAGCGATCAACCTGGTGCGCAAGCGCCCGGGCGATACCTACCAGATGAAGGCCGAGATCGGCGCAGGGTCGTGGGACAACTACCGCGGCCAGATCGACGTTGGTGGCCCGCTCAATGCCGAAGGCACCCTTCGCGGGCGCACGGTCATGCTCTACAGTGCCGGCAACAGTTTCGTGGACAGGGCCAACAAGGACAACCAGCTGTTCTATGCGATCGGCGAAGCCGACCTGAGCGACTGGACAACCGTCAGCCTGGGTACCGTGTTGCAGAAGGACAACAATGGCGGATATGACTGGGGCGGCTTGCCAACTCAGAAAAGCGGCAGCTTTTACCCCTTCTCCCGATCGACTTCCTTCGCGCCGGGCTGGGCACACCTGAACAAGATCAACCGCACCGTGTTCGGCGACGTTCGCCACGAATTCAACGAGGACTGGAAGCTGACCGTGAACGGCAGCATGACCTGGTCCAATGCTGACTTCCTGGCCTTGTACGGCACCAACGTGGGCAACGACCAGCTCCAACTGCGTACCAACGATACCAAGTACGACGACGAGCAGATCAGCCTCGATGCGGCGCTCAATGGTGCGTTCGACCTGTTCGGTCGCAAGCACGAGCTGGTCTTCGGTGCCACGGCACGCAAGGATCGCTTCATCAACGAATCGCGTTACAACAACAACCCCACGACCGTCGACATTCTCGATTTCGACCCTCACCTGGTCGCCACCCCTACGTACAGTGGCGAGCGCGAGCAGTACCGGGCGGTGCGCAAGGACAAGGGGGTTTATGCCGCGACGCGCCTCAACGCTACCGACGACCTGCACGTGATTTTGGGCAGCCGCCTGAGCTCGGTGAAGTACGAGTCACCGGACGAGATGGAACCGTTCGAGGAAAAGAACAAGATCATCCCGTATGGCGGCATCGTCTACGATGTCACCGACAACACCTCGGTCTATGCCAGCTACACCGAAATCTACCAACTGCAGGCCAACTATGGCCTGGATAACAAGTTGCTCAGCCCGATCACCGGCACCAACTACGAAGTCGGGATCAAGAACGAGTTTCTGGGTGGCCGCGTCAACACCGCCATTGCGCTCTTCCAGGTAGACCAGAGCCACATGCCTCAGGTGATCAGCGGGGCACAGCGCGTCTGCGGACCAACCCGTGCCTCCAGTTGCTATGAGGAAGGCGGCAAGGTACGCAACCGTGGTTTCGACATCGAGGTCGGGGGTGAGGTCCTGCCGCAGTGGAACGTGATGGCGGGGTACACCTACAGCCATCCCGAGTATGTCGCCGGCGCCAGGAAAGGTACTGACTACTCGACCGAAACGGCCCCACAACGACTGTTCAAGGTCGCGACAAACTATCAGTTGCCTGGCCGCTTCCAGGACTGGAGAGTCGGTGGCAACGTCTACCACCAGAGCAAGATCTACCTGGGCGATGTGAAGCAGAGCGCCTACAACCTTGTCGATCTCAACACGCAGTACAAGATCAACAACAACTTGAGCGTGCAACTCAACCTGAACAACGTGTTCGACAAGAAGTACTATTCGTCTGTCTTCAACAGCAACCTGGGCAACTACTTCGGAGCGCCGCGTAACTTCGGCCTTACCCTGCGCTACGAAAACTGAGCCGCTGGGCTGACCTTAGCCCGCAATGCAAAAAATCCGATGCCCGGAAACGGGCATCGGATTTTTTTGCGTCCCGGCCAGCGTTATCGGCTGCCGGTACCTTCGGCCTGCAACCAACGGCGCACGCCGACGGCAAGCTGGTCGTAGACCTCCGTGACTTCCGGCACGATGGACAGTGTTCGCAGCAGATCGTGAGTCAGGCCCTCTGCCACGATACATTCAACGTTCACCCCGGCCTGCTCAAGCCGCGCCGCGTAGGCCTTGCCTTCATCCAGCAGCGGGTCCAGGCCTGCCAACAGAATGATCGCAGGTGCAAGCCCCGCAAGCTCATCCGCCAGCAACGGTGAGAAACGCCAATCCCGGCGGTCTTCGTCGGACTGCGCGTACTGCGCGTAGAACCAGTCGAGTGTCTCGTCTTCCAGCAAATACCCTTCACCGAACACGGTGTGCGACGAACGCTTGCAGCTTGCATCCGTTATCGGGTAGCACAGCAGCTGGCCAACAGGTGTTATCGCCGCCTGCGGGCCCTGCCTTGCCGCTTCGATCGCCAGCGCAGCGGCCAAGGTGGCCCCTGCGCTGTCGCCGGCGAACACGACCCGGGCCGGGTCGAGCCCCAGGCGGCGCCCCTGGGTCGCCAGCCACTGCACGGCGTCTGCGCAGTCCTCGTGGGCCGTCGGGAACCGGTGTTCCGGGGCAAGCCGGTAACCGACCGAAAGCACCGCGCAACGGGTACGCCCGGCAAGCTCTCGGCATACGCCGTCGTGCGAGTCCAGGCTGCCTACCACGTAGCCCCCACCGTGGAAATACAGCACCACCGGCAAGTTCTCGCCCGCGTCAACCGAGGGTCGGTAAAGCCGTAACGCAAGCGAACTGCCATCGCGCACGACAGCCGACAGGTCTTCGACCCGCAGATCCCAAGGCACGGGCCAGCGCAGTCGTTGCGAAGACGACTCGAAGGTTGCCCGTGCCTGGGCCGGAGAAAGCGTGTGCAGCGGTTTGATATCAAGGTTCAAGCCAGCCAGGTCGAGGAAGGCTTCCAACGCGTTATTCAACATGAAACTCCCTAAATGCTCGGCGCTGCTGTCCTCGGCCTCAGGCCGGGACAGTCACGTCCACACAATGTTCGATCAGTGCCACCAGCTCGCGCTGGAACTGTTCCATCAGCCGCTCTATCGTCTCGGCTCTGTAGCGGCGTTTGCTGTAGATGCAGCGGAACGAGAGCACCCCGTCATAGACCTGCCCTACCGTCTGCAGCTGGTTCACCAGGTTGGCATCGGCGTGGTAGCAATCGCCCGGATCGTCGGCGGCTGGCTCCAGCAACGCATGCTCGTCGAAGTGCTGATCGAACTGCCCGAAGTAGTTGAAGGTGACCTCGGCCTGGGCACCTTCAAGCAGTTGCCGACGCATCTCACCCGAACCGAACTGGCGCAAGACCGCGTAGCCGATACCCTTTTCGGGGATGGCTGCCAGCTGCCGCTGCGTGCTGCGAATGGCTTGCGCTGCCGTGTCGTCCAGGCGTGATGTGAGGCGGACCGGGAACAGGCTGTTGAACCAGCCGAGGGTACGCGAGACATCGACGCCCTCGAACAGGTCCTCGCGGCCATGGCCTTCCAGTTGCACCATCACCGCCTCTTGGCCGGTCCAGCGGCCCAGTGCACGCCCGAGCGCCGTCAACAAGATGTCATTGACCTGCGTGCCATAGGCAGCCGGCGCCTGCTTCAGGAGCTGCGTCGTTTGTTGCGGCGTCAGCCGGAAATGGCTCACCGCCTGTTGGCTGGAGTGATTGCGACCGCGCGGGTTGTCGCAGGGCAGCTTCCCGGCGCAAGGACGAACCTGATCAAGCCACCAGTCGCCCTGCTGCGCTTCAATGGATGTTGCCTCGGCCTGCAGGCGCTCGACCCATGACCGGTAGCTGCTGGTCCGTGCAGGCAGCACAGGGTCTGTTCCAAGGCAGCACGCCGCATAGGCAGTCTGCAGGTCCTCGAGGAGAATGCGCCATGACACACCGTCCATGACCAAGTGGTGAAGGATCAACAGCAACCGCGCCTGCCCATCCGGCAGCTGGATATGCAGGGTGCGCCAGAGTGGGCCTTGCTCCAGATCGAGGCTGCGTTGCGCCTGGTTGGCCAGTGCCGTCATCGCCTCCATGCTCTCGACACGGTGCAGGTTCAGCCTGGGCGTCGTGCTACCGGAAGGCTCGCCATAGCACTGCATCCACTGCCCGTGCGGCTGGGAGAAACGCAGCCGCAGCGCGTCGTGATGCAGTTCGATATGCTGCAGCGCCTGCTCAAGGGCGACGAGGTCCAGGGCCGCCCGGGGCCTGAGCATCAATGCCTGGTTGAAATGGGCCGGATCGGGCAGCTGCTGCTCGAACATCCACTGCTGGATAGGCAGCAGGTTGAACAGGCGCTGGTCGACCTCTGTCGACAGCTGCGCCTCAACCACCGCAGGCGCGGCCTCCCAATGGGCAACGATCGCCTCGATCGTCTGATAACGCATCAAGTCGCGCAGCTTGAGGTCCAGGTCAAGCTGCGGATGGTTTCTGACACGAGAGACGACTTGCAGGCTGAGGATGGAGTCCCCTCCCCGCTCGAAGAAATTATCGGTAATGCTCAAATCGTCGACCTGCAGAACCTGCTCCCAGATATCCACCAGGATCGATTCCCGCTGGTTTCTCGCTGGCTGGAACTGCGTCGAAACGAACTCGGGTTCGGGCAATCGCAGGCGGTCGATCTTTCCATTGGGCGTGACAGGGAATTGCGCCAACTCGATCAGGTAGGCAGGCACCATGTAATCGGGCAAGTGGTCGGCCAGGCGCGCCTTCAGTTCGCCAGCGATACCCGCCTGCTCACTGACAACGTAGCCTACAAGCTGTTTGCCTACCGGGCTTTCCCTGACCACCACCAGGGCATTGCGGATGCCAGGCTGCGCCCGCAGGCACGCTTCGATTTCACCAAGCTCGACCCGGAAGCCACGCAGCTTGACCTGATGGTCGGCACGCCCCACGTAGTCGACCAATCCATCCAGGCGCTGTCGGACGACGTCGCCACTGCGGTACATGCGCCCGCCCTCGCCAGCCGGATCCGGCACGAATCGTTCCGCCGTCAGGCCCGCACGGCCATGGTAACCACGGGCGATGCCATCACCGCCGATCATCAGTTCACCGGCAAAGCCAATACCAGACGGATTGAGGTCATTGTCGAGGATGTGCAGCGTACGGCAGCCGACCGCATGGCCGATGGGTGCATAGGCAGCCTCGCAGCGTGCGCCGCCGCCCGCCTTCCAGAGCAACGGCGTGACCACGGTCTCGGTCGGGCCATAGCCATTGGTGAACAGCCGTGGCCTGAGTGCAGCCTTGACCTGCTCGAAGGTCTGCTCGGGCACGGCATCGCCGCCAAAGCAGTAGATATCCACTGGCGGTGGCTCGTGCCCCGCGTCATGCACTGCTTCTGCCAGCTGTTTCAGGTAGGCGGGAGGGAAGCAGGCGATCGTGATTTCATGCTGCCAAAGTGCCTGAAGCGTCTGTTCGGCGGTCCACATCTCGCCATCGCGAATAACCAGAGCGCCCCCGCTCGCAAGTACGCTGAGCCAGCGCTCCTGGGCCCCGTCGAAGGCGAAGGACATGAAGTGCAGTTCTCGCGTTGCAGGCCCCATTTCATAGAGCCGCATGATCGCCTGGCAATGCCGGCTCAGAGGGCCTTGAGACACCGCCACGGCCTTGGGCCTGCCGGTCGATCCCGATGTATAGATCAGATAGGCCAGGCAACGCTCGTCCACGGCAATGTCGACGAACGCCGGGCCTGCATCGGCAGGCTGCGCATCAGGCGCGAGAACGGGCAGGTGGCCATGCTCCGGCAGAGCGTCGCGGCACTCTGGCCGAGTGATCATCAACGACATGCCTGAATCCTGGATCATCCAGGCCAGGCGCTCCATCGGATACTCCAGGTCCAATGGCACATAGGCAGCGCCTGTGCGCATTACGGCGAGCAGCGCGACCACCAGCTCCGCCGAGCGTTGCAATGCCACCCCAACCACCGTTTCAGGTCCGGCACCGCTTGCCTGCAAGGCAAGTGCCAGGCGCCCCGAACGGCGGTCCAGCTCCGCATAACTGATGCGCTCATCACCGCAGACCAGGGCGATGGCATCGGGGCGATCGTGGGCGTGCTCGATGATCAGCTCTGCCATCCGTTCCGGGCGGTAGCTTGCCAGCGCTTGCGTGGCAGTGTCGGCGACAGGGGCGCGCTGCGCAGCGGGCACAATGTCCAGGTTGCCAAGGCGTACCTGCGCATCCTGCAGCAGGGTTTCAAGCACCGACTCCATGGTCTGGCGAATACCGTCGACCGCCTGTTCGCTGAACGCATTGCGCAGGTAAAGGTACTCGATCATCAGCGTATCGTTGAGGTGAACCGCAAGGTCCATGGGGAAGTTGGTGACCCCCACATCATTGGAATCACCAAACTCCAGACCTGCCTCGGGCGCCTCACGCAAACCTTCGTCGATGGGGTAGTTCTCAAAGACGATGATGCTGTCGAAGAGTTTCTGCCCCGGCACGGCCGACCAGCGTTGAACCTCGTTCAACGGCGTATGCGACCAGTTGCGCAGCTCGACGTTGTAGGCCTGCAAGGCCTGCAGCCAGTCCGCCAGGCGCATCAGAGGGTCCAGCGTCTGCGACACAGGCAAGGTATTGATGAACAGGCCCAAGGTGGTGTCGGCATCCTGCAGCGACTCTGGGCGCCCGGCCACGGTCGCGCCGAACGTGACGTTGCGCTTGCCCGTGTAGCGCTGCAGCAGCAGAAGCCAGGCGCCCTGGATCAGGGTGTTAGGGGTAATACGCAACGTTCGGCAGTACTGCTGAAGACGTTTGGTCCATGCGGCGTCACGCCGGGTATACAGCGCGTGGTGGCCCGGTTCATCCGAAGTGTGCCGTGGGTACACGGCTTGACTGAGCGACGTCACCTCGCTGTGCGCCAGGCTGGCGCGCCAGAACGCTTCCTGACGAGATTTGTCCTGCGCCTGCAACCAGGCAATGAAATCGCCGTAGCGGCCGCTGGAGCCAGTGACCGGTTGGCCGGCGTAATGCTGCATCAGTTCGGCAAACAGCCTGGACTTGCTCCAGCCATCCATCAACAGGTGATGGCTCGTCCATATCATCTGGTAACTCGACGACGTCAGTCGAACCAGCACCATGCGGTGCAACGGCGCCTGCGTCAGGTCAAAACCTGCCACCAGCTCCTCACGCGCGACCTCACCGGCCAACCTGTCCGGCGCTGCATCCGCCCGGGCGTCGATTTCGCGCATCGGCATGTGCGCCTGGGCGTGCACGATCTGTACCGGCTCATCCAGCCCGACCCAGTGGAAACTGGTGCGCAATACCTCGTGCCGTGCGATGACCGCTGCCCATGCGCCGACGAACGCCTCAATATCGAGCCCGCTGATTGGCAGGCTGACCTGGTTGATGTAGAGATCATTGCCACTGTCTTCGATCGAATGGAACAGCATGCCCTTCTGTGCAGGCGACAGCGGGTACATGTCGGCGATCTCGGCGATCGGAACCGGCAGCTCGTCCAGTTGCGTCTGGCTGAGCGAACACAGCGGGAAGTCGGACGGGGTGGCCCCTGCGACGCCTGGCAGGGTGCAGTGCTCGATCAGCGCCACAAGCTCCAGATGGAACGCTTCAGCCAGGCCTTGAATGGTGGAATCGCTGAAACGCCGTGAGCTGAAGCGCCAGTCGATGCGCAACCCCTCCGGCCATACCCGAGCATCGACCGACAGACCGTTGCCGCACGACGATTCACGCCCTTCCCCGTTCTGCAATGGCTCGAACAGCACGTTGGCCAGCGCCTTCCGGTAGCTGAAGGAGCACTGCGGCACCGGCAATGCGGCCAAGGTTTCCCTGCTGGCTTCGTCTCCCAGATAGCGTAACGCGGCGAACGACAGGCGCTTGTCTGCAGCCGTACGCAACTGTTGCTTGAGCCCCTTGATCGCGCCATCCAGCGTGGTCTTGTCAATGTCGAGAACGACAGGGAACGGATAATCCAGGCAGCCAACCGTGCGGCTCAGATCGATACCCGAGCATGTCTGGCGACGGGTATCAGCCTGCACGCCAAGCAAGACCCTGTCCTGGCCTGTCCAGCGGGCCAAGACACGCGTCAGCGCGACCAGCAGCAGGTCGCCGGGCTCGGCGCGGTAGGCTGCGGCGGCCTGCTCTGTCAGGCGTCGGGTCAGGTCGAGGTCCAGCCAGGTACCCAACGTTGCACTGTCGGCGGGCGCCCCTGCTTCTCGTGGGCTGCCAACCAGCTCGTCACTGATCCCGGCCAGTGCCTTCTGCCAATGGCTCAATACGCTCGGAGCATCCTCGAGCGAGTCATGCACGGAATACGCCCAGCGCTGAACCGAGGTGGACTTGGCGGGAAGCGCCACAGGTTGCCCTGCGTCGAGCTGCTCGCAGGCCAGGCGCAGATCCTGCAGGACGATGTCCCGGGATGCCTCGTCCATCGCCAGCGCATGGTTTACCAGCAGCAGCCGTTGGCTGCCATCTGCCAGCGTCGCCAGGACTGCCCGGACCAGGATGCCTCTATGGACATCGAGGCTGGCACCCGCCTGCCTGGCCAACGCGTCCAACTGTGCCGGGTCCTGCACGGCTGCATGCCAAAGCACGGGCTCCTTCTGCCAAAGCGCCTGGTGTTCGCAAAGCGGCGCGCCGTGCGCCTCCTGCGCGGCATTGAACGCCAACCGCAACCCGTCGTGGTGCGCCAATACGGCCTGCAAGGCCTTTTCCGTCGTGTCGGGGTCAAGCGCACGGGTAGGTCTGAGCGTCATCACCACGCTGCCAGGCGCATCACCATTGCCCTGCAGTTCGAAAAAGCGTGCCTGGGCGGGCAGCAAGGGCACCTTGCCGATGATCGGCCCCTGGTCGAACGTCGACGTGCCGCCGTCATCCTGCTCTGCCACGGACGCCAGCCCCTGGATGGTCTGGTGCTGGAACAACTGCTTGGGCGTGAAACGTATACCTTCCCGACGGGCCCGACTGACGACCTGGATCGACACGATCGAGTCGCCTCCAAGCTCGAAGAAGTTGTCGGTGATGCCCACTCTTTCAAGCTTCAGCACATCGGCCCAGATGCTCACGAGCTTCGCTTGCAGCGCGCTCTGCGGTGGCACGTAGGCTCTCTGCTGCTGGCTCACATCCGGCTTGGGCAGCGCTTTGCGGTCCAGCTTGCCATTGGGGGTAAGCGGCAAGGCCTGCAGCGCCACCAGGTAGCTCGGCACCATGTAGTCGGGCAATGCCGCCTTGAGATGTTGCAGGATTTCCTCATGACTGGCCGCCCCTTCATCAAGCACCAGGTACGCAGCCAGCTGCTTGGCATGGCGCCCATCGATGTCGATCACTACCGCCTCGCGAACACCCGCATGCTCAAGCAGACTGGATTCGATCTCGCCCAGCTCGATGCGCAAGCCGCGGATCTTCACCTGATGATCGATACGCCCCACGTACTCGATCACGCCCCCTGTTCGATAACGCGCCAGGTCGCCGGTGCGGTAAAGCCGCCCCCCGCCCTGCTGGCTGGCATCGTGAGGGTCCGGGACGAACCGTTCGGCGGTGAGGCTCGGCCTGCGATGGTAGCCTCGCGCCAAGCCGACGCCGCCCAGGTAGAGCTCGCCGTTTGCGCCATGAGGAAGCGCAAGCAGATCGCGGCTGAGAATGTGCGTCTTGAGGTTGTCGATGGGCGTGCCGATCGGGACGCTGCCCGGACACGATGGCCGGCAGGTCCAGTGGGTTACGTCGATCGCAGCTTCGGTAGGGCCATAAAGGTTGTACAGGCTGGCGTGTGGCAATCGGGCCAAGGTCTGCTCCGACAGATCGGCAGGCAACGCCTCGCCACTGCAGACGACACGTCGCAAGGTATCGCAGCGCTCGACATGCTCGCAGGTCATGAACGCCTGCAACATCGATGGCACGAAATGCAACGTCGTCACACCGTGTCGCTGAATGGTGCTCACCAAGCGCTCAGGGTCGCGGTGGTCACCCGGTTGCGCAAGCGCCAGCCTGGCGCCGGTCAACAGGGGCCAGAAGAACTCCCACACCGAGACGTCGAAGCTGAAGGGGGTCTTTTGCAGGACCGTATCAGCGGCGCCCAGACCATAGGCCTTCTGCATCCAGATAAGGCGGTTGACCAATGCCTGGTGCGCGTTGGCTGCACCTTTCGGTCGCCCTGTCGAGCCCGAAGTGTAAATCACGTAGGCAAGGTGTTCGGGGTGGGTGAGGTGCACGGGATCGTTGGCGCTGAAAGCCGTCAGCCAACTGTCGTCGTCATCCAGCACAATGCTGCGCACACTGGAAGGGATCGGCAGGTGTTCGAGCAATGCACGCTGCGTCAGCAGTAACCCGATCCCGCTGTCGTCCATCATGTAAGCAAGCCGATCCCTCGGATACTCAGGGTCGAAGGGAACGTAGGCGCCGCCGGCCTTGAGGATAGCCAGCAGGCCCACGATCATTTCCAGCGAGCGTTCGACCGCGATGCCGACCAGCACGTCGGGCCCTACCCCCTGCTCGCGCAATGCGTGAGCGAGGCGGTTGGCGCGCTGATTGAGCTGTCGATAGGTGAGCTGCTGTTCGCCGAACAGAACGGCCAAGGCATCAGGTGTTTCGCCTGCCTGCGCCTCGATCAACTGATGCACGCTCCGATCAGCGGGATAAGATGCCTGGGTGTGGTTCCAGTGTTCGAGAATTTCCTGCTGTTCATCGGCCGCGAGTAGGGGCAGCTCGCCGATCCGTTGCCGAGGATGGTTAACGATCGATTGCAGCAGGTTGATCCAGTGCCGCGCCATGCGTTGCACGGTTGGCTCATCGAACAGCGCCGTGGCGTAATTGAGCTCTGCCGAGATACCTTCGTCGTGCTCGACGGTGTTCAGGGTCAAGTCGAACTGCGCCGTCTTGCGTTGCCAGGCAATGTGCTCGACCAGCAGGCCAGGCAGGCTACGCTGCGTACCTGCGGCGACTTTCTGGTGGTTGTACATGACCTGGAACAGCGGGCTGTGGCTCAGGCTGCGCTCAGGGTGCAGCGCCTCGACCAGTTGTTCGAAAGGCAGGTCCTGGTGGGCTTGGGCATCCTGCGTCATCTGGCGCGTCTGGGCCAGCAGGTCGCTGAAGTGCACAAGCGAACCGAACTCGGCCTTGAGCACCTGGGTGTTGACGAAAAAGCCGATCAGCCGCTCGGTTTCGACACGGTTGCGGTTCGCGACCGGGATGCCGATGCGGATGTCATCCTGCCCACAGTATCGATGCAGCAAGGTCTGGAAGCTGGCCAGCAGCAGCGTGAAGAGTGTCGCACCCTGCTGCTGCGCCAGTTGCTTGAGGGCATCGGCCAGACGGCGTTCGACCTCAAGGTGCACGCTGGCGCCCTCGAAACACTGGTTCGCTGGGCGCGGGCGGTCGCTGGGCAGCTCGAGAACCGGGTGCTCGGTCCCCAGGTGCTGCTTCCAGAACGCCAACTGTCGCTCCTGCTCCCCCGCTTCCATCCAGTGCCTTTGCCAGATGGCATAGTCGGCGTACTGAATCGGCATCTCAGGAAGCGCGAGGGGCTGGCCCATGCAGTGATGCCCGTAGTGCTGGATCAGCTCTTCGACCATCAGGTGCATCGACGAGCCGTCAGTGGCGATATGGTGCAGCGTAATGATCAACACATGATCATCTTCTGCTACCCGTAGCAGCCTGACTCGGACAGGCCGTTCGTGCTCAAGATCGAAAGGCGCGCGGGCCTCGGCCTCTACAAGCGCCTGCAGGCGCTGTTCGAGATCGATTGCCGGTTCGCGGTCGACCTGCTCGACATCGAGCGTGAACACGCTTTGTGGATGAATGATCTGCACCACCTGATCGTCGTTCAGACCAAACGTGGTTCGCAGGGTCTGATGGCGTGCCTGCAGTGCCTCGAAGCTCGCGCGCAACGCCTCGCTATCCAGTTCGCCCTTGAGCCTCAAGGCGACTGGCAGGTTGTAGGCAGATCCCTGGGGGTCCATCTGCCAAAGGAACCACTGGCGCTGCTGGGCGAACGAAACCGGGATGACGTCGAACAGTGTTTGAACGCAAGGCACTGGCAAGTTGGCCGGAGAAATGTTCTCGGCGTGCATCTTCTGCAGATACAGCTTGCGCTTGGCCAACGGCAGCGTGACAAAACGCTTGGCGATATTCAGCGCGGCATCATTACTCATTCATTCACCTCGAACTCTTCAAAAAGCATATCCAGACGCTGCAGTTTTTCGTCGAAAGCCGACGCGTCGCCGATGGATTCGATGTATCTGGCGAAATCGCCCAGGACCGGGTGCTGGAACAGCACGGCCGGTTCCACGGTCAATCCCAGGGAAAGTTGCAAGCGCGAGAGCACCGACAGCGCCAGCAGCGAATGCCCGCCCAGGTCGAAGAAGTTGTCATTGAGACCGACCTTCTCGACATTCAGCAGCTGTGCCCAGACGGCAGCGACCTGCTGCTCGACCGCGCTCTGCGGCGCGACATGGCCTTGCTGCGATACGCCAAGGTCGGGCTGGGGCAAGGCTTTGCGGTCCAGCTTGCCGTTGGGCGTCAGCGGCAGCGCATCGAGCCAGGTCAGGTACGCGGGGACCATGTAATCCGGCAAGGCCGCGCGCAGCTGTTCGCGCAGGTGCCGACGCAAGGCGCTGCGCTGCTCCTCCGTCGCGACCACTTCGCCGTTCGAGACCAAGTAGCCGGCCAGTTGCTTGCCGCCAGGCCCATCGATGTCGATGACCACCGCCTCGCGCACCGCAGGATCATCAATCAGCCTTGCCTCGATCTCGCCCAGTTCGATGCGATAGCCCCGCACCTTTACCTGGTGGTCGATGCGGCCCACGTACTCGAGCAGGCCATCGCTGCGATAGCTGACCAGGTCACCCGTACGGTAGAGCCTGCCACCGCCCTGCCCGCTACGATCGTAGGGGTCCGGGACGAAGCGCTCGGCGGTCAACGCGGCGCGGCGCTGATACCCCCGGGCCAGGCCATCGCCACCGATCATCAGTTCCCCGGCCATGCCGGCCGCGGCTGTCGAGAGATCGTGCGCCATGACCTGCAAGGTGGTGTTGGCAATCGGCTTGCCCAGCAACGGCAAGGGGTGTTCGTTGTCCAAGCAGTACGCCGCCGACCAGATCGTCGTTTCGGTTGGCCCGTAAAGGTTCCAGATGCGACCGCACAACGGCAGGAGCTGCTCGGCCAGGTCGACAGGCAGTGCCTCACCGCCACTGATGACCTTACAGCCACGCAAGGTCTGCGCCGGCAGCGCCTGCAACAGCATGCGCCAGGTCGACGGTGTGGCCTGGATGGTGGTGATGGCGTGGCGCTCGATCACCGCCTGCAGCGCCGACGGGTCCTTGTTCTGGCGCTCGCCGAGCAGTACCACCGAAGCCCCGGCCAACAGCGGCAGGTATAGCTCCAGGCCGGCGATGTCGAACGACAGCGAAGTCAGCGCCAGGACCCGGTCGCTGGCGTCGATCCCAGGCTCGACAGCCATGCTGGCGAGGAAGTTGACCAGTGCCTGGTGGCGTACCTCGACCCCCTTGGGCCGACCGGTGGAACCGGAGGTGTAGATGCAATAGGCGAGATGCTCGGGGTGCTGCACGATGCCGAGATTCTCGCCATCGAAGGCCTCGACCTGATGCCAGTCGCTGTCCAGGCACCAGGCCTGCGCGCCGTGCGTGGGCAGTTGCGGCAGCAGATGACTGAGGGTCAGCAACAAGTGCGCCCCACTCTGCTCCATCATGTACGCCAGGCGCTCGCGGGGGTATTCCGGGTCCAGTGGCACATAGGCGCCGCCGGCCTTGAGAATCGCCAGCAGGCCCACGACCATTTCCACCGACCGTTCGACGGCAATCGCGACCAGCACATCTGGCCCGACGCCCAACGTGCGCAACTTGCTCGCCAGCCGGTTGGCTCGCTGGTTGAGCTCATGGTAGCTCAAGGTCTGTTCGGCAAACCGCAATGCCGGGGCCTCAGGGGTACGCACAACCTGCATTTCGAACAACTCGGGCAGGCAGTGCGCCTGCGGGTACTGCATCTGGGTACGGTTCCAGTCGTGGACGATGCGCTGTTGTTCCTGGTCATCGAGCATCCGCAGTTCACCGACAGGGGTATCGGCGTGTTGCACCAACGCGTGCAGCAGATTGGCAAAGTGCCGGGCGATCTGCTCCACGCCGGTGTCGCCGAGGTGGCTGCGGTCGTAGTGGTAATGGATCGTCAGCGCATTGCCCGACTCGATCATCAGCGTCAACGGATAGTGGGTCCGCTCACGATTCTGCGTGCCCGAAAACACCAGGCCTGCGCTGGAACCCTGCTGCAGGACTTCGCCGACCGGGTAGTTCTCGAACACCAGCAGCGTGTCGAACAACTGCTCACCGGCCGAGCCTGCCCAACGCTGAATGTCATAGAGCGGCGTGTGCTCATGTTCGCGCATGCTCAGGTTCTGCGCCTGCAGACGTTCGACCCACTCCCCCACCCGCAGGTCAGGCTGCAGCCTGCCAGCCACCGGCAAGGTGTTGATGAACAGGCCCAGCTGCTGCTCGACACCGCGCAGGTCTGCCGGCCGTCCGGCAACCGTGGCACCAAATGCCACGCCTTCCTGGCCGGTATAGCGGTGCAACAGCAGTAGCCAGGCAGCCTGCAGCAAGGTATTGACCGTCACCCGCCGTTGCCTGGCAAACGCGCTCAACGCCTGGAAGCACGCCGGGTCGAGCGTCTGATGATGTTCGCCATGGCCAGTGTCGGCGCGGCTGCGATCCTGACGCAGCGCCTGAGCCAGGCGCGTGGGCTCGGTGAGGTGCAGCAATTGCTGGCGCCAGAACGTCTCGCTCTGCCCCGCGTCCTGGCGCTGCAGCCACTCGATATAGTCGCGGTAGCGGCCTGCCGGGTGCTCCAGGGCAACGCCTGCGTAGTGTTGCAACACCTCGCCCAGCAGCTGCGCATTGCTCCAGCCATCCATCAGGATATGGTGGCTGGTAAAAATCAGGTGATGCCGGCCGCTGCCTGTACGGATGGCCGTCAGTCGCAGCAACGGTGCGGCCTGCAAGTCGAAGCCACGCCGACGATCCGCCTCGGCCCAGGCATCCAGACGCCCCTCGAAGTCATCCTGGTCCTGGTCGCCCCAGTCCAGCACGTCGAACGGCAGCTCGACCTGCTTGCGAATCACCTGCACCGGGCGTTCCAGATGGGCGACGAATGCGGCGCGCAATACGTCGTGTCGATCCAGCATTGCCTGCCAGGCACGCTTGAAACGCTCGATATCCAGCCCCGAGACGTTGACTCGCATCTGATTGACGTACTCACCCTGGCCCTGCTCGAAGACCGTGTGAAACAGCATGCCCTGCTGCATGGGCGAGAGCGGATAGACGTCATCGATGGCAGCCGCCGGGATCGGCAACGCATCCAGCTGGGCCTGGTCCAGCGCTGCCAGCGGCACATCGGACGGTGTCAGGCCGACCGCGCCCTGGCTGACGCAATGGTCGATCAACGCCTGGAGTTCGGTCATGTATTCATCGGCCAGGGCCTGGACCGTGGCGCGGTCGAACATGGCCTGGCTGAACGTCCAGGCCAGGCTCAACTCGCCGGCATAGACCTGCCCGTTGATCGACAGCAGGTTTTCCAGCAGGGCCTCGGCAGACTGGCTGGCGCCGCTGCTTTCGCTGGCTGGCTGCAGGAATCGCTCGGTGCCCGGGCCCGCGCCTTCGGCAAAGGTACTGTCAAGCTGCCCCAGGTAATTGAAGGTGATGGGGGGCACTGGCAGGCCAGCCAGCACATCGTGTGCGTGCGAATCCCCCAGGTAGCGCAGCGCGCCATAGCCGATGCCCTTGTCGGGGATGGCGCGAAGTTGCTCCTTGATCCGCTTGATGGAGGCGCCGAGGTCCGACGCAGCGGTCAGCTTCACGGGGAAGAGGCTGGTCAGCCAGCCGACCGTCCGCGTCAGGTCGACCGCATCGAACAAGTCTTCACGGCCGTGCCCTTCCAGTTGCACCAGCACGTCTCTGCGTTGGGTCCAACGGGCAACCACCCGGGCCAGTGCGGTCAGCAGCAAGTCGTTGACCTGGGTGCGGTATGCCGTCGGCGCCTGTTGCAACAACCGCGAGGTCTGCTGCCGGTCCAGGCGTGCATGCACCGTCGCGCCGTGGCGGCCATGCAACGAACCATCCGCCCTGTCCAGAGGCAGTTGCGGGTCAACCCCTTGCAACTGCGACTGCCAATAGCCGAGCTCTGCCTGCAGCGCTTCGCTTTGCGCGTAGGCCTGCAGCCGTTCGGCCCAGGCTTTGGTCGAGGTGGTCTTGGCAGGCAACACGGCAGGCTGACCTGCCATGTGACGGTCATAGGCGCTTTGCAGGTCTTCCAGGAGAATGCGCCAGGACACGCCATCCACCGCCAGGTGATGAATCACCAGCAGCAGGCGCTGGCTACCATCGGGCAGGGTCGCCAATACACCGCGCAACAGCGGCCCCCGCTGCAGGTTCAAGCTGCGCTGCGCGCGCTCGCACAGGGCGTGTAGCGCGTCCGGATCGGTCAGGGTCTCGGCCCACAGCAACCCGGCCTCGACGTCGCCCGGCGCACAATGAGCGGCGTGCCAAGCGCCCGCGTCCTGGGGTGGCGTGAAGCGCAGGCGCAACGCATCATGATGCTCAAGCAGCGTGTGCAAGGCCTTCTCCAGCGCGGCGCTATTGATGACCTTGGTCGAGGTCAGCAGAACCGCCTGGTTCCAGTGATGTGGCTCGGCGATCGACTGTTCGAGGAACGCCTGCTGGATCGGCAGCAAGCGTGTCTCGCCGATCACCGGCGCCTGGTCGATCTGCGGGCCGTTGCCTTCCATGCGCGTGGCGACCGAGGCCAGGTCTTGTACGGTCTGATGCTGGAACAGCGCCTTGGGCGTGAAGCGGATACCGGCCTGCCTTGCCCGGCTGACGACCTGGATCGAGATGATCGAGTCCCCTCCCAGTTCGAAGAAGTTGTCCGTCACACCGACCTGATCGAGCTTCAGCACCTCGGCCCAGATCGTCGCGATCTGTTGCTCCAGCGCGTTGCGCGGGGCCACGTAGCTGTCTTGCAGCACACTGGCATCGGGCTTGGGCAGGGCTTTGCGGTCCAGCTTGCCGTTGGCCGTCACGGGCAGGCGCTCGAGGAACAGCAAGTGGGTCGGGACCATGTAGTCGGCCAGGCCGAGCCTGAGGTGCTCGCGCAGTTCGCCGCGCAGCGCACTCTGTTGCTGTGGGTCGCTCGGCAGGTCGCCGGCCATGACCAGGTACGCGGCCAGTTGCTTGCCACCCGGCCCGTCGATGTCCAGCACCACCGCCTCGCGCAC